>DATCXG010000552.1:0-2966 GCA_036565945.1 Gemmatimonadaceae bacterium | reverse complement strand
GCCTACCATGTCACCGATCGATCGGAAGGCCTTCGCCTCGCCAACTCCGAGCCGGCGTGCGAGCGCGGCGGCTTCCCTGGCGTGCCTGGAGTTCGGGCTCCAGACGCCCAGCACGTCGGCATCGCGGACGCCGACGAATGCCTGGAGGTGGAATTTCGCGTTGAAGCCGCTTCCGATGATGCCGATGCCGAGTCGGGTAGCGGTCATGTCGTGGCGCTAGTGGTGTGCTTCATCTCTCCGTACGGTTCAGCTGCATGGTTCATCTCTTCCTGTTCTCTGCGTTCACCGATTCCGGCTTCTCGCCGTAGCTCACCCCGAGCTTCGCGAGAGCCTCGTCGGGGCAGCCAGCCCACTCCATCACGACCGTATTGCCCCGGTAACGGAGGTCATCGACGCCGATCTTGCTGGAGAAGAAGCCCGAAGCTGTGAGGTCGCGGAAGCGGTTGAAGAACGCCACGCCCTGACTCAGCTCCGGCCTCGCTCGCGCGGGCCACGCGATGTCGTCCAGCACTGCCTGCCGCTCGGCGCTCGTGCTGGCCACGAAGCTCTTGCTGAAGCGTCGGCCGCACTCCGCATCGAGCCACGCCAGACCGCCGCGAATGGGGGTCTGGTATTTGGGGCGGTCGGTCATCATGAAGTCCATGAACTCGGGAACGCCGGCATCTGTGGCGCTCCCGGAGCGCTCGTCGCGCGGGATGATGAGGTCCACCAGGATCCGCACCGTTTCCCACTCGTGAGACGTGAAGAATGCCGGCGCGTACGGCGCTCCCGCCTGCGGCCCCTCCACAATCGCCGATGGAGCCGCGAGCGCTGCGTGCGCCGCGCGCTCCTTCACCGCGGGCCCGCTTCCCCAATCCAACGCCGCCAGCGGCATCAACGAGATGACCCCCAGCGCCTCCCTCCGCCCCATCGCACCGGAGACGTTCCCCTCCTTTTGCGCGTCTCCCGCAGCCCCAGCGTCCTCCGCGCCTGTAGAGTTTCCAGCCTCCCGGGCAGCTCCTGCTACCTGCTCCCTGCTTCCTGATCCCTCTGTAGTTCCCCTGCCCCCGGCCCCCCGTAGTTCCTTCATAGCACCCCCCTCTTCCGCTGCTCCGCGATGTACTCGCTCGTCCGCATCGAGAGGGCGAGGATCGTCCAGGTCGGATTCTTGTCGGCCTGCGAAACGAAGGGCCCTCCGTCGGCGATGAACAGATTCTTCACCTCGTGCGCCTGACAGAATTCGTTCACCACCGAAGTACGCGGGTCGCGACCCATGCGAGTGGTCCCGAGCTCGTGGATGATCCGCCCGCCCGCCGCGATCCCGTAGCCTTCCTCGGCACTCGGCATCGGCGAGAACACCTCGCCTCCCATGTCGGCCACCAGCGCCCGGAAGGTCTCCTGCATGTGCTTCACCTGGGCAGTTTCATGGTCGCTCCACTTCCAGTGGAAGCGGAGCACCGGAATCCCCCAGCGGTCCACCACCTCGGGATCTATCTCGCAGTACGAGTCGGCGTTTGGTATCATCTCGCCACGCCCGGAGAAGCCGATCGTCGAGCCGTAGTAGCGGCGGTAGTCATCCTTGAGCTGCTTCCCGTAGCCGCCGCCAGCCGGGTAGCGCTGTATCCCGCCCATGAAGCCGTACGATGGTACGCCCAGGCCACCCCACACCTCGATGTGGTAGCCGCGTGGGAAGTCGAGCTTGCGGTTGTCCACCCACCACGGCATGTAGACGTGCATCCCGCCCACGCCGTCGTCGTTGTGGGGGACCTGGTCCATCATCTTGGGGATGAATCCGGCTACGTCGGTGCCGGTGGTGTCCGTGAGATACTTGCCCACCACACCACTGGAATTCGCGAGCCCATCCGGGAAGCGTGAGGACTTCGAATTGAGAAGCAGCCGCGCTGACTCGCACGCGCTCGCTGCCAGCACTACCACCCTGGCGCGCACGTGCTCGTCCGCGCCGGTGGCCTTGTTCACGTACGACACTCCGGTGGCCGCGCCCGAGCCATCGGTGGTCACCTCACGCGCCATCGCGCCAGTGATCAGGGTGAGGCGCCCGGTCTCGAGGGCCGGCGCGATGAGAACGCCGGGGCTCGAGAAGTTCGCGTTCACCGCGCATCCGCGGTTGCACTGCCCGCAGTAGTGACAGGCTGCGCGTCCGTTCAGCGGCTTTGTGAGTATGGAGAGACGCGATGGGATGCAGGTCACTCCCAGATGGTCGCACGCCTGCTTGACGAGCAGCTCGTAGCAGCGTGGGCGCGGCGGCGGCTGGAAGATACCGTCGGGGTGGTTGCGTAGCCCCTCGTTGCTGCCGAAGATGCCGATCAGCCGGTCTATGCGGTCGTAGTACGGAGCGACGTCGTCGTAACTGATGGGCCAGTCGTCGCCCAGGCCATCGATGGTCTTGCCGCGAAAGTCGTCGGGGCCGAAGCGGAGCGAGATGCGTCCCCAGTGGTTGGTGCGCCCGCCCAGCATGCGCGCTCTCCACCAGTCGAACTTCGTGCCTGGCGCTCGGGTGTACGGCTCGCCCTCGATGTCCCAGCCACCAATGCAGCCATCGAACTCGCCGAACGGCTTGTCGGGCGTGGACGCACCGCGCCGGGGAGACTCGTGGGGCCAGCGCAGCATCTGCGCGTCGCGCGTGCTGTACCACTCGGGCCCGGCCTCGAGCATCACCACTCTGGCCCCGGCCCGCGTGAGGACGTACGCGGCCATGCCGCCGCCGGCGCCGCTCCCCACGATGCAGACGTCGTAAGGCTCCGGGGAGCGCCTCGTGGTAGGGCGCTCCTCGCGTACTGTTCGGTGTGGAGAGGATTGCATGTCCTTCGGTGCGATATGGAACAGCATTCGGAGGGAGGAACTGATGGGTGAGGATATCTTACCGGCAGTGTACGGCGAGCGCCAGCGAGAGTCGTGAGCCACCTCGTGGATCGAGTCGGCCGCGCGTCTGCTTCCACTCACGCACTTCTTCCGATCCCCGACACACC
>DATCXG010000550.1:0-12522 GCA_036565945.1 Gemmatimonadaceae bacterium | reverse complement strand
GGTGTGTCGGTAGCCACACTCCTGGGCGGGCACGAGGGCCCCGACTTCGCGCTGTATCGGGCCATCTCGCAGGACACGCCCAGCCGGATGGCCGAGCGCATCGCGGGATATCGAGCGGAAGGCTACCGCAAGTTCCAGCTGAAGGTGGGCGGCGACCCCGACACGGACATCGATCGCATCCACGCCGCCGCCGCGGTCCTCCAGCGCGGCGACCTGCTGATCGCTGACGCGAACACGGGCTGGAGCCAGCACGCCGCCATGCGAGTGGCGGATGCAGTCCGCGCTCTGGATGTCTACATCGAGCAGCCGTGTATGACGTACGAGCAGTGCCTGGCCGTGCGCCGTCATACACCACGCCCATTCATACTGGACGAGGTGATGGATGACATCTCGATGGTCGTGCGTGGCGCGGGAGATCATGCCATGGACGTCATCAATCTCAAGATCTCCAAGGTCGGCGGTCTGACGAAGGCCCGGAAGATCCGCGATCTCTGCATCTCGCTCGGCATCGCGATGACCATCGAGGACAGTTGGGGCGGCGACATCACCACCGCCGCCATAGCCCATCTCGCCCACAGCACCCCGCCCGAGATGCTCTTCTCGGCCACAGACTTCAACAGCTACGTCACGGTGTCATTCGCCGACGGCGCCCCACAGCGCCACGCCGGCCGGCTCGCCGCCTCGCGCGAGCCGGGCCTGGGCATCCGCCCACGGCTCGATGTGCTGGGTGAACCCATCGTGGTCGTCACCGCCCATGAACGACGCATCGCCGAACGACCCATGGCTGATCCCTCGACTACCTGACCCACCTGGCGATCCGTCAAGGGTCCCACCAGTCTCCACCATACCTCACGTCTCCGGACCGATATCATGCCGAAGGTAGCTGCCCTCTTCCTCGCGCTCGCCATTGCCCTCCAGGGCGCCACACCGCCCGCCGCCCACGGCCAGGCCGCGGTGGCGTCCCGCACCGGGACTCAGGCACACTCCGACGGCCTCACCGTCGAACGCATATTCGCGTCGCGCGACTTCGCGACCGCACCCTTCGGCCCGGTGCGCTGGCTGGACGGCGGCGACGCTTACACAACCGTGGAGAACCAGGGGAAGGACATCGTCCGCTACGCCACGGCTACCGCGAAGCGCGAAGTGTTGGTATCGGCGCCGTTCGAGATCAGCGACTACCAGTGGTCATCCAACGGCGAGCGCGTCCTGCTCTTCACCAACACCCAACGCGTGTGGCGCTACAATACCCGCGGCGACTACTGGGTACTGGACCGCGCGACCGGCCATCTGAAGCAGCTCGGCGGCGACGCGCCCGAGTCGTCGCTCATGTTCGCCATGTTCTCTCCCGACGGCTCTCGCGTGGCGTACGTGCGCGCGAACAACCTGTACGTGGAGGACCTGGCCAGCGGGAAGATCACGACGCTCACCACCGATGGCTCGCGCACCATCATCAACGGCACCTCCGACTGGGTGTACGAGGAGGAGCTCGACCTGCGCAACGCCTTCCGCTGGAGCCCCGATGGCCGCAGCATCGCCTACTGGCAGTTCGACGCCTCGGGTGTCAACGACTATCAGCTCATCAACACCACCGACTCGCTCTACCCTATCATCACACACATCCCGTACCCCAAGGTCGGCACTACGAACTCGGCGGTACGCGTGGGAGTGGTGAGCGCTGGGGGCGGCGCCACTCGCTGGATGAATGTGCCGGGCGATCCACGGAACCACTACATCGCGTGGATGGACTGGGCGGCCAACTCCCAGGAGCTGGTGATCCAGCAACTCGACCGGCTGCAGCAAACAAATTCCGTGATGCTCGCCCAGGCACAGACCGGAGCGGTCCGCACGACGCTCTCCGAGCGCGACAGCGCCTGGACAGAGGTGGTGGATGACCTCACCTGGTTCGGCGAGGGGAAGGAATTCCTCTGGTTGAGTGAGCGCGACGGCTGGCGGCATGCCTACGTGGTATCGCGCGACGGCAGCAAGCAGCGTCTCGTCACCCGTGGCGCGTTCGATCTGGAGAGCATCCAGGGAGTGGACGAGCGGGGCGGGTGGCTCTACTACATAGCGTCGCCCGACAATGCCACTCAACGGTTCCTCTTCCGGTCGCGCCTCGACGGCAAGGGCACACCCCAGCGCCTCACGCCCGCCGGAGCGGGCGGGACTCACCGCTATCAGCTATCTCCGGACTTTCACTGGGCGTTCCATACGACGTCCAGTGTCAACGCCCCGCCGGTCACCGACCTGGTGAGACTGCCAGACCACCGGAGGGAGCGAGTCTTCGTGGACAACGCGCAATTGCGCGAGACCATCGCCGGGCTCGACCTGCCGCAGACAGAGTTCTTCAAGGTGAACGTGGGCCAGGGCGTGACGCTGGACGGCTGGATGATCAAGCCCACCAACTTCGATTCCACCAAGCACTACCCGCTCCTGATATACGTGTACGGCGAGCCCGCGAGCACCACGGTGCGTGACGCATGGGGCGGAGGGCGCGATCTCTGGTTCCGGATGCTGGCGCGCGACGGTTACATAGTGGTGAGCATGGACAACCGCGGCACGCCGTCCCTCAAGGGGCGCGAGTGGCGCAAGATCATCTACGGTTCGGTAGGCGAGCTCTCCTCGCGCGACCAGGCCGCCGGCGTGCGAGCGCTCGCCCGCGCCCACTCTTACGTGGACTCCACGCGCGTGGGAGTCTGGGGCTGGAGCGGCGGCGGCTCGATGACTCTCAACCTCATGTTCCGTTCGCCGGAGCTGTACAAGGTAGGGATGTCCGTGGCATCGGTGCCCGACCAGCGCCTGTACGACACCATCTACCAGGAACGCTACATGGGCCTCCCAACGAGCAACGCCGACGGCTTCCGCCGCGGCTCACCCATCAACTTCGCCGAGGGGCTCGAGGGCAAACTTCTCATGGTCCACGGCTCGGGCGACGACAACGTGCACTACCAGGGCCTGGAGCGCCTGGTGAACCGGCTGGTGGAACTCGGCAAGCACTTCGACATGATGGTCTACCCCAATCGCTCGCACTGCATCTGTGAAGGACCGGGCACCACCGTGCACCTCTATAACCTGCTCACCACCTACCTCGAGTCGAACCTCCCAGCCGGCGGACGGTAAGTAGCGCAACCGTATCGGCAACATCGACCGCTGAGTAAGTCGAGGAACTGCTGAACTGCGGTAACTGCAGCACGGAGAACTGCAGGTAAGCAGTTCAGCAGTTCTCACTTGCCGCTCCATACTCTGGCTCTGGCGCGGACTCGGTTGGCACCGAGACGAGCGCTAGATCAGGAACCCATGCCTGAGGGAGTCTCTCGGGTCCACGAGGAACTCGCTCCGGCCGGTGATGAAGCCGGTGCCGCTCACTTCGGGCACGACGGCCTCGTACGGTCCCACGTGCGTGAGCTCCGCCACGCGCCCACCGAATACGCTATCGCGGCCGAGGATGCTCTCCACCAGGATCTCCTCTCCGGGCCCCAGCTCCCCGCGCGCGTGGAGTAGCGCCACGCGACCCGATACACCGGTGCCCGTGGGTGAGCGGTCGACCTCGGCGTCGGCGAAGACGCAGATGTTGCGGCTGTGGTGCCCTCCCTCCGGATCCTCGGGCGGTCCAGTGAGGATCGCGCCGTAGAGGAAGCCGAGGTCCGGCTCCATAGGGTGAACGATCGATATCGCATCGTTCACCGCCCGCTCCACGGCCCGCGCCGCATCCACCAGCAGCGCGCGCTCCGCCGGAACTACCGCGAGCCCGAGTCGCTCGGCAGGGAGCACGGCGTAGAACGCGCCGCCAAATACGATGTCGAGCTCCACGCCGCCGAAGCCCGGCACCCGGAGCGCCACGTCACGCGCATACACGAAAGACGGAACGTTGAGGAACGACACGCGCTGCACGCGACCATCGGCACCCAGTTGCGCCGTGGCACGCACGAGGCCGGCCGGAGTATCGAGGTTGATGGCGGTCCGCTCACCCCGTGCCGGGAACGCACCGGTCTCGATGAGCGCCGTGACCAGCGCGATCACTCCGTGGCCGCACATGGTGCTGTAACCCTCGTTGTGCATGAACAGCACACCGAAGTCGGCGCCGGCCGAGACTGGCGGAGTGAGGATGCAACCGTACATGTCGTAGTGCCCGCGAGGCTCCCACATGAGCGAGCGTCGGACGTGGTCCAGATGCTCCCGCATGTAGCGCCGCCGCTCGAGTATCGTGTCACCCACGAGCTCCGGCACCCCGCCGGTCACGATCCGCAGAGGCTCCCCCGCGGCGTGAGCGTCGAGTGTGGAAATCACCTCGGTCCCTTCCACCGGCGCCCTCGCGCTCCAGTTCAGCGGCATGGTCACGAGCACCCCGCACGGGCGCGTCCAACCGCGATTGCCGGCGCGCACAGGCACCGGCGACGAAGCTCTCGCATCACTCGAATAACTCCTCCAGATTGGCTGCCTGCAATTCTACCAGGTAGTCAGCGATACATCGCGCCACGGAGTCGAAGAACCGCTTCCCCTTCTCCGCCGTCGACGCGGCCGGGTTGCCGATCCCGGTATCGGCACTCACCCGTGTCCACTGCCTCGGCGCCCACGCCCTTCCCTCCCGCAGCGCGGCTAGCCGGAATCGCCGCTCACGCCCGTCACCCGCATCCGAGAGAGGGCGCACGAGCGATGGCGCAACATGCATCATCACGCTCGTCTCCAGCTCCCCGGCGTGATCTCCCGGCTCATCGAAGAAGGGCCGAGGGTCCACGCACTTGTACCAGTTCATACTCGAGAGGAAGACCCGCGTGTGCGGCTGGAGCTCCCGGATCATCTGCCGGAAATCATTCCCGCCATGGCCGTTCAGGACCACCAGCTTCCGGATCCCCTGCCCGTCAAGGGAGTGCGCCACGTCACCCAGCACCGCTGCCTGGGTGGACGGATTCATGTTGATGCACAGTTTGATGTCGAGCTGTCCGGTATTCACGCCGAATGGCACCGTGGGCAGGACCACGGCGCGCGCGCCATCATCCCACGCCAGCTTCGCCGCGGCCGCCGCCACCGCGTCGCACTGGATGGTGTCGGTGGCGTAGGGCAGGTGGTAGTTGTGCGCCTCGGTGGCCCCCCAGGGGAGCACGGCTATCTCGTACGGCGTGGCGCGAACTGTCTTCCAGGTGGATTCGGCTAGAACGTGCTGTCTATCTGGCATCGCGATGGTGGCTGATTGCTTCGTGAAATTGCTGAGGTTGTATAGATGAAGGGTACCACGCGAATCCGCCACCGCTCTCGCGTCCGTTACGGCTGAGCGGGCGGATCCCCGATCGGTATATTGATTCACTCGAATACGGAACCGCGCGCACCGGTTGTGCGTTTCATCCCGACCCACGACCGTCCCGGGCTCACCCAGCACCTCGGTTCTAGCATTCCGCTCTTCAGCCCCATGCCGCTCGCTCTCTCGCTGCGCTCCCTCCGCAAGACCTACTCCGATGTGGTAGCGGTGGATACGCTCGACCTCGACATCGAGACGGGGGAATGCTTTGGCCTGCTCGGACCGAACGGTGCCGGGAAGACCACCACGATCGAGATCTGCGAGGGACTCACCACCCCCGATAGTGGCGAGGTACTGGTGCTCGGCAGACGCTGGACCACCGACGCGCGACACCTTCGCGAGCGACTCGGCATCCAGCTCCAGGAGACGCAGCTCACCGAGAAGCTGACCGTCGAGGAAACGGTGCGGCTCTTCCGCTCCTTCTTCCGTCACGGCCGTAGTGTGGCCGATGTGATCGCGCTGGTTCAGCTCGAAGAGAAGCGCCGTGCGCGTGTGGGCGTGCTGTCCGGCGGACAGAAGCAGCGCCTGGCGCTGGCCTGTGCTCTGGTTGGCGATCCCGACCTCCTCTTTCTCGACGAGCCCACCACCGGCCTCGACCCGCAGGCGCGACGGCAGCTCTGGGGGCTCATCGAGCAGTTTCGCGCGACTGGCCGTACCACGCTGCTCACCACGCATTACATGGACGAAGCCGAGCGGCTATGCGACCGGGTCGCGATAATGGACCACGGCAAGGTGATAGCGCTGGGACCGCCCCGTGAGCTGATCGCATCGCTCGGTACGGAGCACGTGGTGGAATTTTCCGTGGAGGGCGGCATAAGCGCGACTGACGCATCCGCCATCAGCGCCATCGACGGCGTTCAGGCGGCCAGCGCATCCAATGGTGGCGTTCGACTCGAAGTGGAGGCGCTGCACAGAACGGTTCCGGCGCTGCTGGCCGAGCTATCGGAGCGCGGCATCGAGATGAGCGAGCTGCGCACGCGCTCGGCCACGCTCGAAGACGTGTTCGTTTCCCTCACCGGCAGACAGCTGCGCGATGACTGAGACCACGACATCGCCTCACGCACGGCGGTCCGACGCGCCGGCGGCAGCACCTGCGCGCCTGCGCCTGCGCGACCGTTCCATAGTCCAGCTCACCCTGGTGCGACACCTCGAGTTCGTGCGAGAGCCCGAGGCCATCTTCTGGGTGTTCGTATTCCCCATCCTCCTGGCGGCCGGGCTCGGAATCGCGTTCCGCAACCGGCCAGCAGGTCTTCAGCGTGTGGCGGTGATCGCCAGCGCGCCGGAGGCCAAGATGGTAGCCGGCGCGCTCGGCGGTGACAGCACTCTGGCCGTGCAACTGCTAGGCGACAGCGCCGCCACTCGCGCTCTGCGCACTGGCGAGGTGGCGCTGGTGGTGATCCCTGGCGGGAAGGATGCCGTCACTTACCGCTATGACGACACGCGTCCCGAGGCGCGCGATGCACGTCTGCTCGCCGACCAGGCGCTGCAGCGCGCGGCCGGCCGCACCGACCCCGTTGCCGTGGCCGAGAGCCGCGTGCAGGAGCGCGGCTCCCGCTACATAGACTTCGTCATCCCCGGCCTGCTCGGGATGAATCTCATGGGAAGCGGGATCTGGGGGATCGGTTTCTCGATCGTCGATGCCCGCAGGAGGAAGCTGCTCAAGCGCCTCATTGCCACCCCCATGTCGCGCGCCGAGTACCTCGCGTCATTTCTGCTGTCGCGGATCTCGTGGCTACTTCTCGAAGTCATCACACTGCTGGGCTTCGGCGCCCTGGTGTTCGGCGTACCGCTGCGCGGATCCCTGTCGGAACTGGCGCTCATCTGTCTCGTGGGCTCCGTCACCTTCGGCGCACTCGGCCTTCTCGTGGCTTCGCGCGCGAAGACCATGGAAGGCGCTTCCGGAATCATGAACCTGATAATGCTACCCATGTGGGTGTTCTCGGGCGTCTTCTTCTCGTCGTCCAACTTCCCGAGCGGCATGCAGCCGTTCATCCAGGCGCTACCGCTCACCGCTGTGAACGACGCCATCCGCGCGAACATGCTTCAGGGAGCCGGACTGGGCGCCGTGGCGGGCGAGCTGGGCATCGCGCTGGTGTGGCTGGTGGGCTGCTTCCTGATCGCGCTCAAGCTGTTCCGCTGGAAGTGAACAGCCGACGGCTGGACTTCAAAGTTGCGGCCGCATTCGCGGCCGTCTACCTGCTCTGGGGCTCCACGTATCTCGCAATCCGCTTCGCGATCGAGACTACGCCACCACTCCTCATGGCGGGAGCGCGCTTCCTCATAGCCGGCACGGTGCTCTACGCCTGGGTACGAGCACGAGGGGCTCCGCGGCCAACGTGGCAGCACTGGATCGCTGCCTCCACAGTTGGAGGTCTGTTGCTGCTCTGTGGGAACGGCTCCGTGGTATGGGCAGAGCAGGACGTGCCCAGCGGGATCGCCGCACTGCTCGTGGCCACCGTACCACTCTGGATGGTGTTGTTCGACTGGCTCCGCCCTGGCGGCACTCGACCCGGCGGCACCGTCATCGCCGGTATCGCTCTGGGATTCGGCGGTCTCGTGCTGCTCGTACAACCGGGGTCCTTCGGCGGCCGCGCGGTGGATCCCATCGGCGCCGCCACGCTCACGGCAGGGTCCATTGCCTGGGCGGCCGGTTCGATCTACTCGACGCGTGCCAGATTGCCCGCCCCGCTCGTCGCCACCGCCATGGAAATGCTCGCCGGGGGAGCGTTGCTCATTATCGTCGGCGCGATCGGCGGTGAGTTCGCCGGTTTCGACCCACGCGCCGTATCACCGCGCTCCGCCGGGGCGCTGCTCTACCTCGTGGTCTTCGGCTCACTCATCGGATTCTCGGCGTACATCTGGCTCCTCGGCGTGGTCAGTCCATCGCGAGTATCCACGCATGCCTATGTGAATCCGATCGTCGCCGTGGTGCTCGGCTGGGCGCTCGCCGGCGAGCCACTCACCGCCAGAACAATCCTCGCCGCCATGGTGATCATCGGCGCGGTCGTGCTGATCACCATGGGGGGAACGAGGCCGGCGGAGGAGAGGGAGGCGGAAGATGATGAGCTCGACTCCGAGCTGGCTCGGCTCTCCGGACGCTGATGGTGCGGAGACCGTCCACCGCGGAGCCGGAGGGGCCTGGTTGAGTCAACTACTCACCCGTGGCCGGAGGCCCCCCGACGCCAGCAAATTTGCTCGTGGAGGGCTACTTCCGGGCCGAGTCCGTATTATGGGCCGGCCGTGACTCGATCTCGTACGGATCCTTGAGATCGTTGAAGAATCCCCACGTCCAACCAATGACCGGGATTGTGAAGAAGAACCACCAAACCATCGCGCCGTACAATGGCATTCCCGGGAAGTTCATCTGATACGACAGCTTCGTGTTGTGGTACGTGAGGAAGAGAAACACGAAGAGCGCGGCAGAGAGCAGCCAGCATACGGCGAGCAATATGCCGTGCTTGCGACGGTTAGTCATTGTAGAGATGCCTCATCCTGATGAGTTCGAGCACGACCAGCGCCCCGGCCAACGGGTGCGCGCCACAGGGCTGAAGATAACAATGGGTGACCGCTCTGAGCCAGGGCTCCAGTTACGATTGTGATTGTACGGGCGTGTGTTGCACTCCATATTCCGAATTCTGGTCATCGGCCGAGCGCGCATCGACCACTCCTCGATTTCAACTACACATGGCTCCCACGACAACCCGGCGCAGGCCCCCGCACGCTGACCGGCCCGCACGGCCTCCTGACGAGCTTTCGGCGGCCCTCGATGGGATACGCCGCATAGTACAAGCGTTGCGCGCATCCACACGCGTGGCCGAGCGGCGGCTGGGCATCAGTGGAGCGCAACTGTTCGTCTTGCACGCCCTCTCGGAATCACCCGCGGAATCGCTGAACGATCTGGCGGCCCGCACCTTCACGCATCAGAGCTCGGTATCCGCGGTGGTCGAGCGCCTCGTCCGGCGCCGGCTCGTCTCTCGCAAGCGCTCACCAGAAGACGCGCGCAGAGTGATTCTCTCCCTCACCACTTCCGGCCGCGCGTTATTGCGCTCGTCGCCCGAGATCGCACAGCTCCGGCTCATCAGCGCGATACGCGAGTTGCCGCAGCGCGACCGACGCTCGCTTGCGCGTATCCTGGAGCGAGTGGTGCATGACATGGGTGCCAACGAGGCGCCATCGCTCTTCTTCGAAGAGCCGGCTTCAGGCAGTGTGAAGCGCCGTACTGTGCGTACACGCGGTTGAGCACGCCCATTCACGCCACTCGTGCCGCGGAGGACTTCCCAGCGCGTACGCACAGAGGCGAGCAAGACGAGACACCCTGATCGCGGGTGTCTCGTCACCAGTATCAGCTCGCGAGCTTGGAGCTCTGCAGATCCTGGGCAGCCTTCAGATGAGATTGCAGTGAGGGCAGCGCCTGTTGAAGCATCGTGCGGAGCTGCGCATTCTGCGTCGCCTTCGTGAAGTCGTTCACGTGGTCGATCACGTCCTGGTGCGCATCGACCTGCTTGTCCACGTAATCCTCATCCCAATCAGCACCCGCGGCCTTGTTGGTGAGATCCCCGAGCGCATCCCGACTATCGTTGCGTAATTCCTGGATATCGCCATTGCTCGCACTCGCCACACTGATGTTCTGTGAGCTCGCGAACTTCGTGGCCTCCTTGAGCATCTTCTGATGATCGCTCACCATCTTCTGCGCGAATGCCTTCACCGGCGCACTGGTAGCCTTGCTGCTGGCCAATTTCCCCGCAGCTATCTCACCGGAATCGGCGGCTACGAGGTAGGCGAGTATGTCGGCGTCGCCCCAGTCTGCGTTGTTCATCGCTCCAGTCATGCGATTCGACATCGTGTCAACCGCCACGGCGCCCGCTGCAGCAGCCGTGTCTACCGCGGCGCCCGCGCGCTCGCCGAGGTCCGCTGCGGCGCTGTCAGCCCGTGCGGCGGTGTCGTTCCGTGGACTGCAGGCGCCGAGTGATGCAGCCACCGCCACAGCGAGGGCCATACCGCCAGCGCGCGAGTGAATGCGAGGGAGATTGACGCTCATGATGGTTTTCCTCCGTTTCATAAAGAGCGCCGCGCACCCGTGGGCTACGCGACAGTCTATCCATACCGGGCAAGAACTGTACATCACTGTCAGACCGCTGCCGGATTCACCTCCGCGACCTCGGGATGGGCCGCCGTGGGCCGCTCATTTCAACCGCCAGCGCTATTCGTGATCGATGTCTCTTTCCGTCAGTGATTACCATCACATATGTGTTGCCGCGTAGCGCACGTTGATGCAATCACGTCAGTAATCACACACGGTGGGCACAGTGGGTGCGGTCTTTGCACCTGCGGTACGGGTGTGGTCCGCCGCTGGGCGACGGATCCTATTTCCCGACGTAGATACGTGCAGACAGGAGGCAACTGATGACGTGGAAGATTGCAACCACTATCGGCGCGCTCGCGCTGATCCCATCGCTGGCATGTGCACAGCAGCAGAGCAGCAGCGACACTACCATGCGTGGCGATACTACAATGCGCGACACCTCGCGCATTACGACTACCGAGGAGGGACAGGTCGATCTGAGCACGCCTAATCTCGGCATGACCACGGAGCAGGTGAAGGAGCTGCAGAAGGCCATCAACGACAATGGCTGCGACGCCGGACCGGTCACCGGTACTGTAGATGATCAGACGCAGCAGGGCATAGAGTGCATCCGCCACGCGAAGAACATTGACAGCAAGGACATCAACGATGTGGTGAAAGCGCTCGACCTCGACTTCACGGTAGAGGGCAACGCGCCTCCGCAGACCCAGTCGGGCGTCACCGACACCAAGACCGGTGAGTCGACGTTGGGAGAGGATGTGAAGCATGCGCGCCCCACTGGGATCAAGGGTGTGGTTGGCGACTCGGCGCAGAGCGATACGTCGGATACAACGACGCAGAAGAGCGATAGCACTACGTGGCGCACCGATTCCGGCGCCATCCAGAGTGACACCAGCACCATGCAGCAGTACGACACGACCACGGTACAACAGGACACCACCACGCTGCAGCACGACACGACCATGATGCAGCACGACACCACGATGATGCAGCGCGACTCGATGCCGGTTCCGCCCGATACGAGCCGTAGCACCCCCCGGAAGTTGTAACTCCGGGCCTCTGCCCTTCCTGTCTCATAACAGGCCCCGCCCGGTTGCACGCAACCGGGCGGGGCCTGGGTCATTCCACCCATCCAGTCCGCCGCCTCTCGCGCCGATCAACGAACGCCAGCCCTCCAGAGCGGAGCCTTCTGACCGGTAGTGCGTTCTCACCGGTAGTGCGTTCCGCTCCCGGCACCCACGTCGGTAGATTCAGGCCACACTCTGAATCGGGAGATTCGCTCCATGCGCGCACGCTACGCGGCGTTCATCCTGTCTACGGCATTGCTCGCTCTGCCAGCGGCCGGCCCGGCCCAGCAGAAGCAGAGGTTCGCCAATCTCGACAGCGCCCTGGTGGCATCCGGCATCCTCGCCGGCGGAGCAGGACCGAGAGACGTCAACTGGATCGATGGCGGGGCGCGTTTCTCCTACACGGACCGCGATCCGGACACCGGCCAGGATATAATCCGGGCGCTCGAACCTGCCAGCGGCCGCGATACTCTCCTGTTCAGCCCACGTGGTCTCACCTTCCCAGGCACCGACGAGCCTTTCACTTACCGATCGTTCCAGTGGGCCCACGACTCTCGACACCTCGTCTTCCAGACGCACTTCCAGAGCATCTACCGGAATTCTGGTACCGCGGACTACTACGTGTACTCGCTGACCGATCGCTCGCTGCAGCTCGCGGCTCGCGGGGCGCGCACGGGGGAGCTCTCACCCAGCGGCACGATGCTCGGCTACGAGCGCAGCGGCGACATGTTCGTACAGGACCTCGCCAGCGGCGCCGAGACACGCCTCACCAGTGACGCGACCGAGCACGTGTACAATGGCCACTTCGACTGGGTATACGAGGAAGAATTCGGATTGGCGCAGGCATGGAACTGGTCGCCCGACAGCCGTTTCATCGCCTACTGGCAGGTCGACGACAGCGCTGAGCCGGTCATCCAGCTCACCGATTATTCCGGGCGTCACCCCGACTGGGACAGCATCCGGATCCCCCAGCCCGGCGACTCCAATGCCACGGTACGCATCGGAGTGGTCGACGTCCACGGCGGTCAGCGCAGATGGCTCGACACGGGAGAGAAGGGCGAGTTCTACATCCCGCGCATCTA
>DATCXG010000546.1:0-13105 GCA_036565945.1 Gemmatimonadaceae bacterium | reverse complement strand
CGCCGCCAGACCCGGCCTGCTAGAGCCCGGAAAGTCTCTCGTGCGTCCTCAATCTGCTGGCGCCGGAGTGCTCGGTGGCTTCGGCCGAGTAGCCGGTGCACGGCGCCAGCGATATCGCTTGGCAAGCCGAGCGCAAGTGCGTTGTTGTAGTATCTGAAGAGGAGGTGGTCGTGGATAAGTGGTAGCTCGTCGAGCCTGTCGGCCAGCGTTGCGGTGGGCTCGAACACCGGGAATGAGTCGAGGACGCCGACGGCGGCGAGCACTATCTGAGTGCGGAGACACTTCTCGCAGCGCGAGCAGTTGAGCCGTGCACTTCGATTCTCCCAGCACACACGGAGGTACTGCCGGACGAGGGGTTCGTCTTTCAGCGCTGCAAGCTTCTCCCCCCTATCACGTTCCGCGCCCAGGTGCTCGATCGTGAGACCAGCGCCGCTCCAGAGCGGATCGAGCTCCCAGTGCGACCCCCATGGCCGTGGCCTTACCAAGGGGACGGAGGACGAGACCAGGAGCGTGTTCGCCTGGTCCGCCAGAAGATGGCCTATCGCGGCCAGTGCGCCACCGTGGGTGTGCTCCCAGGGCGCGGCGCGGAAGGCGGGGTGGGCGCGCAGATTGGTGCGGATGACCACCGGTCGTGCCCCGACCGCTGCCGCTATCTCGCGAAGATGCCGATCGAAGACCGCGGCACGCTCCGGATCCGCCAGCTTGATGTCGAATCCATTCGCGAAGACGAGAGTGTCGACGTGCCGCCCCGATGCCAGAAGTGTGTAGAATGAATCGACTCCACCGCTGAAGCAGAGCGCTGCTCTGCCGTTGGAGACTGTGGCGGGCGAGCGCTGGCTGGGTACTGCCGTACGGGTGTCGAGTGACGGCGGGAGCTGTGAGTAGTGCCACCACCGCTCCACGATTTCAAGCACGCGCTGCGGCCCGGTCGCGAAGTCGGGAGCGACGGGGTCGCTCAGGACGAGGCGGCGCGCCTGCGCGGCTGCTGGGATCAGGAATGCGCTGGCAAAGGCCTCCGGTGCGGGCCGGAGCTCCATGTCATCGGACTCGAACCAGGCGTCCAGGCCATCCACACTCGCGGTGATGCGGGATGTGCCGTGCGTGCAGAGTGATCTGATTGGTGAGACGAGAAGCGCTTCGTTCATCGGGAGGCGCACAGCGGGCGCGGGTACGTCGGGGAGAGAGTCGTGACGTGGGGATAACCTAGTTTCCGGGCGCAATGTTCGCGACGGAACCCGGGCGGTGCCTCACCGCGAACCAAACGCCCGGCCTGCCCGTTCATCTGCTTTGAGCGGTTCGGCCCGAGTGACCGGCGTGAGACCACGAACGCCCCGCGCCTCTGCCACGCGCGAACTGCCCCGACGTCCGTTGAGTGGTGGCAATTTGGCACGCCCAATCCCAGGTAGGGATTGGTTCATGCCACATGGCCCCGAAGTCCATCGAGCTGGTAGCAATGTCGCACCCACATACATCGTCCAAATATCGGAGCGCGGTAGCGCGCGACCCCGATGCAACGCCCTCCTGGCGTGAGCGCATATCGGCACTGCGCTACGTGCCGCCGCTCCTCCGCATGGTGTGGCAGACCCATCGCGGCTTCACCGTCACCATGGCGGTGCTCCGCGTGGGTCGCGCGTTCGTCCCGATCGCCACTTTCTGGGTCGGCAAGCTCATCATCGATGCGGTGGTCGCCATTCGCGCCGGAGAGCCGGAGCTGCCGCGGCTCTGGGAGCTGGTCGCGATCGAGATCGGCATAGTGATCGCCGGCGAGGTGCTCGCCCGGGCGTCGACGCTCGTGGAGAGTCTCCTGGGCGACCTCTTCTCCAACTACACCAGCGTACGGCTCATGGAGCACGCCGCCACGCTCGACCTCGAACAGTTCGAGGACCCGGCCTTCTACGACCAACTCGAGCGCGCACGCCGTCAGACAACGGGACGGATCGGCCTCCTCTCGCAGCTGGTCGCGATGGCGCAGGACTCGCTCACTCTGCTCTCCCTGGGTGCCGCGCTGCTGGTCTACAGCCCGTGGCTGCTCGCGTTGCTCGTGCTGGCGGTGGTCCCGTCGTTCCTGGGCGAGACGCATTACGCCTCGCTCGAGTACTCGCTGCTCTACCGCTGGACCCCGGAAAGGCGGCAGCTCGACTACCTGCGCTACCTCGGCGCCAGCGATCGGACGGCCAAGGAGGTCCAGATGTTCGGGCTGGCCGACTGGCTCACCGAACGCTACCGCGTGCTCGCCGATCGGTTCTACGAGGTCAACAAGCGGCTCTCGATTCGTAAGGGGATCGTCGCGACTCTCCTCTCCATCCTCGGCACGCTCGGCTACTACTCGGCGTATGCGATCATCCTGCTGCGAACCGTTCAGGGCGTGATCAGTATAGGTTCGCTCACCTTCCTCGCGGCCTCGTTCTCGCGTAGCCGGGACATCATCCAGCGCTTGTTGCTGACCGCGAGCGACGTGGTCGAACAGAGCCTGTATCTCAAGGACATGTTCGACTTCTTCGACATGCGGCCCACGATAACCTCGCCGCCGCACGCGCGAGCGGTCCCCGACCCCGTTCGCAACGGGTTCGTGTTCGAGGATGTGGGATTCCGATATCCAGGAAGCGATCGGTGGGCGGTGCGGAACGTGAGCTTCACCCTTCGGCCCGGCGAGCGGGTGGCCTTCGTGGGTGAGAACGGGGCAGGGAAGACTACCCTCACCAAGCTCCTCGCGCGGCTGTACGACCCCACCGAGGGGCGGATTCTCCTCGATGGCGTGGACCTGCGGGAGTACGACCTCGCGGGTGTGCGGCGCGCGATTGGCGTCATCTTCCAGGATTTCGTCCGCTTCGACATGCGATTCGACGAGAACATCGGGGTGGGGCAGATCGGCGGCGTGCGCGAGTACTTCGACAGTCATGATGCCGTGGGGAACGCCAATGGCGATACGCCGCCTCCGATCCGGGGCGCCGCCGAGCGATCGCTCGCCGCCTCGCTACTGCCGCGCTTCCCGGAGGGCTACCGGCAGATGCTCGGACGCCGCTTCGAGAGTGGCGTGGAGCTTTCCGGTGGCGAATGGCAGAAGGTGGCGCTGGCGCGAGCCTACATGCGCGACGCCCAGCTCCTCATCCTCGATGAGCCCACCGCCGCGCTCGATGCGCGCGCCGAGTACGAGGTGTTCCGGCGTTTCTCGGAGCTGGTGGCAGGCAGGATGGCGGTCTTGATATCGCACAGATTCTCCACCGTGCGGATGGCCGACCGGATCGTGGTGCTGCAGCACGGGCGAGTCGTGGAGGAGGGTACCCACGCCGAGCTGGTGGCGCTCGGAGGGTTGTACGCCGAGCTGTTTCTGCTGCAGGCGGAGGGGTACAGGTAGAACTACAGGGTTCAGGGTGCAGGGTTCAGGAACTACCTCGGGGGATGGATCCCCATCCTGGGAACCGCTCCCTGCCCCCTGTCAGTTCCCTTACCTCCTGAACCCTGAACCCTGCCCCCCGTAGTTATCACTCCCGCAATACGTAGCCGCTTCGGCGGACGGTCTTGATGAGCGGGTCCGCGCGGTCGTCTTCCAGCTTCTTACGCAGATAGTTGATGTAGACGTCCACGATGTTGGTGAGGGGGTCGAGTGACTGTTTCCACACCTGCTCGCCGATCATCCGGCGGCTCACCACGCGCCCGGCATTGCGCATCAGATACTCGAGGAGCGCGAACTCCTTCCGGCTGAGCTCTATCTCGCGGCCATCGCGCTCCACTCGTCGTCTGATGGGGTCGAGCGAGACGCCATGGACCCGCATGACGGCGCCGTCCAGGTTGATGGCTGCGCGGCGGAGGAGTGCTTTCACGCGCGCGAGCAGCTCCGGTAGCTCGAACGGCTTGGGAAGGTAGTCATCGGCTCCTGCGTCGAGTCCCGTCACCCTGTCGGCCACGGAGCCGCGGGCCGTGAGCATGAGCATCGGGGCGCGGAAGCCGCGCTCGCGCAGCTCGCGTGCCACCGCCACGCCGTCCCTCAGTGGCAGCCCCACGTCGAGGATCACGAGAGTGGGATCGTGATCGAGCGCCTGGGTCAGCGCCGCCTCCCCATCCCGTGCGGTGAGTACCTGGTATCCCTCGGCCGCGAGAATGCGAGTGAGCACGGCTAGAAGGTCGGGATCGTCCTCCACCACGAGGATCGTCTGTGGGTCGCTGCTGGTCTCCATCATAGTCGCCAACTTATAGCCAATCTCCCCAGTCTGCCAAGCGCTCCCCCTTGAACGCGGCGCTGCCGCTGCTATTCTTTCCGCGTGCTGAGAGAGCGTGTGAGGCGGGGAGCGCAGGCCGGAATCGTCGCTTGGGCGGCGACGCTCGGCGTGCTGATCGGCTTCGGCCGCTCGCGTGGTGCCTCGCTTCAGCCACTCAACTCCATCGCGCACTCTCTGTTCGGTACGCGCGCTCTCCTCATGCAGGGCTTCGACTGGCTGGTGACGCCGGCGGCGCTGCTGCTCCACCTCGCGGCGCTAGTAGCGTGGGCGGTATTGTTCGCCCTCCTTGCCGGCCGGCTTCGCGGACTGCGTCTCCTGGCGGCTGCGGGCGCTTATGCGCTCGTGGTGTGGCTAGTCAACCGAGTAGCACTGCCGTCGGGACTGGCCACGGGCTTCGCGCGGGTGCTCTCTCCCTGGGAGGTTGGCGCTGTCTACCTGGTTCTGGCTCTCGCGCTTGCCGCTGGCCTACGACTGGGTGCTCCAGCTCCTCCAGCCGCCACGGCGCGCACGTGAAGGTGGCGGCATCCTGGCCAGATGGGTCACCTGTGACGTTAACGGTCGCCGCTCGGATGTGACCTTGGCGGCGTTGCGCTGGTTAGACCAGAGCACACTGGGCGCCATGGGAATCGATGCGGCGTTCGAGTGTTGCTCACCGTCGCATCGCTACACGGGGCTGTCGCTCGATTGAGACATAGTGGTGTCATCAATCGTACCACCGGAGCGTGGTTCTTTCCTGGAACTCTCTGTCACATAGAACGTTGTGGCTATACAGCGCGCGTGCCTCGCGCACGGCCCCGCTCTTGCGCTTGCACAATACACACAGCTCGATCAGCCGGAGGAGAGCTGCACCTCTGTACTCTCGGCTGCTAATACCCCCACCGGAGGGACCATGAACTTCCTCGTCATGCTCGAGGAAGGCTCCGAGAAGTCGCCAGTTCTGGCGAGGGTGGATTCCGTCCCGGCGCAGCTCTCGCTCGCGCATCGGGCTCGGGATGTCGTGACACTATACGGCACCCCTCGTGCGGAATCGCTCGCTCTGGCGATAGCCGCGGCGCTGGAGAGCCGCAGCGCCGGCAACGGCAGCGGAACTTTCCGTCATCTAGGAGTCTGGCCGGAACGAGGGGCGATCGGCGACGCCGCCTGGCGCGATGACGACACAGGCGAGCTCGTGACGCGCGACCTCGAAATCCCGCTAGAAAAGCTCACCGCTCTATCCCAGACCGTCCTCACGAACTCCGGCGGCGCGATCAGGCGCCTGGTGGCGGGTCTCGCCATGCCCGATTGGCCGGAGGAAGCGTGGCGGGCGATCAATATCACTCTCGATCCCGTCGCCGAGCATACGCGAGCCGCGATGGCGCGCCTGGACGGCTTCCTGGAGAACTTCCGCCAGGCAGATGCGCTCTCCTACGAATTCGAGGGGGACTGACACGCCTCTCACTTCCATCTGTCCGTACGTGCCGCGCTGAGCGGCGAGAGGGCCGCCCCACACGGGCGGCCCTCTGTACGTGGTGCCCTGGATGCGTGCATCGGATCGGGGGTAGCAGTTCCGCTGTGTCTCCGTGGTTCAAGCCCTCACGTCCGCCGTGGGGCGTACGATCACTCGCCATCGCGCGGCGACGGTACGCGGCCTGATCTGATGTGATACGATGAATCGGAGCGCACGAGCGGTGCCATCACCGGCATGCTCATGTGTGCTCACGGTCCACTCATGCCCCGCTCGCTTCGCCCTTGCCCACTCCATATACGCGTCGTAGCATAGCCAATCAGTACCTGTCGATGGCGCTCTCCGTTACATGGTCGCTCCACCGGTTCCGGAGCACGACGATTGCGCTCGACGGCAGTGGCAAAGTGGACCTGCGCCCGGCCAGACGGCCCGGCTCAGTGGCGAACACAGGCCGCTCTCCCAGCGCCCTGCACTCGGGAGCGGCCGCCGCACCGGAGGAGTCCACCATGCGGGAATACAGTAGCTCGGACATCCGCAACGTGGCCGTCGTGGGACATGGCGCGAGCGGGAAGACGACGCTGGTCGACGCGCTCGCCTTCGCTTCGGGAACGAGCAAGCGCCACGGATCGGTGAACGACGGCACGGCCCTCACGGATTTCGCCCCCGAGGAGCTCGAGCGCCACTTCTCGATCAATCTTGGCTGTGCCAGCGCCGAGTGGATGGACACCAAGATCAATCTGATCGACACGCCGGGCTACCTCGACTTCCGGGGCGATGCGATAGCCGGCCTCGCCGCGGCGGATGGCGCGCTGGTGGTGGTGAGCGCGACTGCCGGCGTGGAGGTTGGAACGGAGAAGATGTTCCGCGAGGCGGTGCGGCGGCGCGATCCGGTCCTCTTTGTGATCTCGCAGCTCGACAGAGACCACGCCAACTTCGATCGTGCCTTCGGGTCGATCAAGGAGCGCCTCACGCCGAATGTCATCGCCGTGGAGGTGCCGGTGGGCGATGGGCCCGAATTCCGCGCGATCCTCAATGTCTTCTCCCGCAAGGCGCACGTCTACCGGAAGGGAACGCAGAACGGTGAGTACGACGAGACCGAGATCCCCCCCGAGAACAAGCAGCGTTTCGACCACTACTATCAGGAGCTCATCGAGACGATCGCCGCCACCGACGATGTCCTGCTCGAGCGCTATCTCGATGGCGGCGACATCAGCCGAGATGAGGCCATCGCCGCGATGAAGGAGGGGATGAAGCGCGGTGAACTCTTCCCGCTCTTCTGTGTCTCGGCGGAGCTCACCTATGGCACGCGCGCGCTTCTCACGAAGCTGGTCGAGCTCATGCCATCGGCCTACGAGATGGAGGAGCTCCACGCATTGGAGGGAGCCGAGGGAGACGATCCGGTGGAGATCCACGCCAGCGATGACGCACCATTCAGCGCGCTGGTCTTCAAGACGCTCGCCGAGCCGCACGTGGGGGACGTCTCGTTCTTCCGCATCTTCTCCGGCGCTGTGTCGAACGGCCAGGACGTGTTCAACGCCACGCGCAATGCCACGGAGAAGATGGGGCATCTCTCGGTTCCGTTGGGGAAAGACCGCGCGGAGGTCGCGCGACTGCACGCGGGTGACCTGGGGTGTGTGGCCAAATTCCGGGACACGCACACGAGCGATACCCTGTCGACGCGCGAGCATCCGGTGCGTCTCCCCGGCATCACCTTCCCGGATCCGCTGGTCACCATGGCGGTGCACGCCACCTCGCGCAACGACGAGGAGAAGCTGCAGCAGGGGTTGCATCGGCTGCACGACGAGGACCCTACTTTCGAGATTCATTACGATCCCGAAACGCACGAGACGGTAGTCGCGGGGATGGGGGAGCGGCATCTGGAGGTGAGCATGTCGAAGCTCCGGCGCAAATTCGGCGTCACGGGAGAGCTGGCCCGCCCGCGAATCGCCTACCGCGAGACCATCAGGGGTAGAGCGGAGGGGCAGGGGCGTCACAAGAAGCAGACTGGCGGGCGCGGACAGTTCGGCGACTGCTGGATACGCATGATGCCCCTCGCGCGCGGCGAGGGCTATGAATTCGTCGATCGGATAGTTGGTGGGGCGATTCCATCGAAGTTGGTGCCCGCGGTGGACCGGGGAATCCGCGAGGCGGCGGCGCGCGGCGTGGTCGCGGGCTATCCCATGGTCGACTTCCGCGTGGAGTGCTTCGACGGCTCCTACCACCCGGTGGATTCCAACGAGATGTCGTTCAAGATGGCGGGAATCCTGGCTTTCAGGGCTGTTGCGCCGAAGTGCAAGCCTGTGCTCCTGGAGCCGTTGGATGAAGTGACGATCCACACACCCGACGAATATCTGGGTGAGGTGATGGGCGATGTCTCGGCGCGCCGGGGACAGATCCTCGGAACAGAGGCTCTGCCCGACGCACAGGGCACCGCTGTGCGCGCCGTGATCCCGGCAGCGGAGCTGCACCTGTACGCCACCGAACTGAACTCCATGACCCGCGGGCGTGCTACCTTCACCGCCCGCTTCCGTGGCTACGACGAGATGCCGCCCGAGGCAGCGCAGAAGATCGTGGCCGTGTCGTCGAAGGACGAGGCCCTCGCGGAGGCGTGAGGCTCCCGCGTACGGACCCGGTGGCGGGGTGCGATACGACTGCTGAAGAAAAATGTCGTGATGTCACGTAGTATCTGATCTCATCCACCACCGGTGACCATGCACTCTCCAAGCAGAAGCATCCTCGTAGCCGCGTGTGTGGCTACACTTGCCTGCGCCTCTCCGGGCGCCTCTTCCGGGGCAGCACCGGCTCCCGCACCGGCTCCGTCGGGAGCCGCGGCCACCGGAGCACTTTCCGCGACCGGCCAGGCGGCGGAACAGATCACCTTCCCCGTGATCTACGACACGCTGCCGAACGGTCTCAGAGTGGTACTGTCGCCCGATTCCACCGCGCCGATCGTGACGGTGGCCGTGTACTACCACATCGGCTTCCGGATCGAGCCGCGCGAACGCACTGGATTCGCGCACCTGTTCGAGCATCTCATGTTCCAGGGGTCCGAGAACCTCGGGAAGATGGAGTTCATCAAGCTGGTCCAGTCGAACGGCGGAATTCTCAATGGCTCCACCCGCTTCGACTTCACCAACTACTTCGAGATCGTGCCCTCGAATACGCTCCAGACGATGCTCTGGGCCGAGGCCGACAGGATGCGCGGGCTCGCCATCACCCAGGAGAACCTCACGAACCAGCAGGGTGTGGTGAAGAACGAGGTGCGCGTGAACGTGCTCAACCAGCCATACGGCGGATTCCCCTGGCTCGATATGCCGCAGGCGGCCAATACCAACTGGTACAACGCGCACAACTTCTATGGCGACCTCTCGGACATAGATGCAGCCACGCTCGCCGACGCGCGTTCCTTCTTCCATACCTATTACACGCCCAACAACGCGGCGCTGGTGGTGGTGGGTGACTTCGATCCAGCTCAGGCGAAGGAGTGGATCACCGAGTACTTCGCCGCAATCCCGTCGGTGGAGCGCCCCGCCATGCCCGATCTCACCGAGCCGAGGCAGACCACCGAGAAGCGCGTCACCAGGGAAGACGCGCTGGCGCCGCGCCCGGCGCTCGGTGTGGCGTACCACATGCCGGCGCGCGACACTCCCGAGTACTACGCGATGGGGGTCATCGACCAGATACTTCTCCAGGGGAAGGACAGTCGGCTCTATCAGACGCTGGTGCAGCGCACTGGACTCACCGGTGACGTGAGCGGCGGCATCAACCTGCTCGGCAACATGTACGACTACCAGGGCCCCATGCTCTGGATGGCGTCGCTCGTGCACGACAAGGACAAGTCGGCCGATTCCATCCTCGCGGTCATCGATTCCACCATCGAGCCGCTGCGTACCGCACCGGTAGACCAGGCCACGCTCGACAGGGCGCTCGTGAAGATGCGCTCCGACCTCTACGACACCATCGGCGGCATGTTCGGCTTTGGACGTGCCGACCTCCTGGCGTCGTACGCGCTCTTCGACGGTCGCCCGGCGAGGGTGAATCAGATAGAGAGCGAGCTCCGAAAGGTGACGCCGGAGCTCATCCTCGAAACCGCGCGCGAGTATCTGCGCACTTCCAACAGGACAGTGCTTCTCATCGAACCGAGATCCGATTCCACGCCCGCCGCTCCCTCCGTTCCCTCCGCCACACCAAGCTCCTCGAACCAGCGGAGGGGATCGTGACCATGGCCACCGAACTACGTTGCGCCGTTGCGACCTCCCTGCTGCTCCTTGTTGGTGCCACTCAGCAGGTATTGGCGCAGAAGCAGTCGGCGCCGCCGGCGGGTCCACCCAGGGGCTTCACGCTCCCTGAGAAGCACGAGATCACGCTCCCCAACGGGATGGGGGTAACGCTCGTGCAGTACGGAGTCCTGCCCAAGGCAGACGTCGCGCTCATCGTGCGCGCGGGCAACGTCGATGAAGCGGCGGTCCAGGTATCGCTAGCCGATGTGATGGGCGATCTCATGGCGGAAGGCACCACCACGCGGAGCGCGGAAGCAGTGGCGCAGGCGGCAGCATCGATGGGCGGCTCGATCGAGATCTCCGTGACCATGGATCAGACGAGGATGGGTGGCTCGGTGCTCTCGGAGTTCGCTCCACGGATGGTGCAGCTCGTGGCGGACGTTGCCCGTAACCCCGCGCTACCGGATTCCGAACTGTCGCGCATCAAGGCGAACCGCCTGCGCGACCTCGCGGTGCAGATGACCCAGCCACAGCCCATTGCACTGGAGAAGTTCCGCGAGGTGCTCTATCCGGACCATCCATATGGGCGCGTCTTCCCAACTCCTGAGATGGTGCAGGGCTTCACCATAAAGGATGTCCGCGACTTCTACGCGGCCAACGTGGGAGCCGCGCGATCGCACCTGTACGTGGTGGGGCGCTTCGACGCCCAGGCCACCGAGGCCGCTATCCGCGCTGCCTTCGGTGACTGGCAGCGTGGTGAGATCGAGAAGGTGCCGGCTCCGCATCCCGTCGGCTCGCGCGCGGTCTACCTCATAGACCGGCCGGGCGCCGTTCAGTCCACGCTGTACATAGGACTCCCCGTGGCCGGCCCCACCAGTTCCGATTACGTCCCGCTGCTCGTGACCGACGCACTACTCGGCGGCTCGTTCGGCTCGCGCATCACCAGCAACATCCGTGAGCAGAAGGGCTACACCTACTCGCCGTACAGCACCGTGTCCACGCGCTACCACGATGCTTACTGGGTCGAGCAGGCGGACGTCACCACCAAGTTCACGGGTCCATCGATCAAGGAGATCCTGGGCGAGGTGGAACGCCTGCGGAAGGAGCCGCCATCGGCCGATGAGCTTCGCGGGATCCAGAACTACCTGGCTGGCACCTTCGTACTACAGAACTCCACGCGGGGCGGGATAATCAGCCAGCTCTCATTCGTTCGCCTGCAGGGTCTCGGCGACGACTATCTCACCGACTTCGTGAAGCGCGTCCACGCCGTCACTCCGGCGGAAGTGCAGAGCATAGCCCTGAAGTATCTGGACCCCAACCGCATGCCCATCGTAGTGGTGGGCGACAGGAAGGTGATCGAGGGTCAGTTGGGGGAGTTCGGGAAGGTGGTGCAGTAGGGGGCCATGAGAGACAGGGATCAGGAAGCAGGGGAACTACAGAGGGATCAGGAAGCAGGGATCAGGAACTACGGGGTTCAGGGTTCAGGGGGCAGGGTTCAGGAACTGCCTCGGCGTAAAGAATTCCACGCTACGAGCCCTTTCTGATCCCTGATCCCTGCTTCCTGATCCCTGGTAGTTCCTGCACCCTGAACCCTGAACCCTGCCCCCCGTAGTTCCCCTCCTTGACAGTGGCCTCTCCGCGCGCATGATAGATCGCGAGACGGCGCGGCCGAATCTGGACGCGGCCGCCATATTTTTTCATATGGAGGACCTGATGCCTATGACCCTACGACATCTGCGATCGTGGTCATGTTGTTTGGCGCTTGCCATTGCTGCGCCGTTGGCGCTGGCGGCGCAGCAGACACAGAGAGTGCACGGACGCGTCACTGACGCGAGTAATGGTCAGCCGATAGCCAACGTCCAGATCAGCGTGACGGGTACGCTGCTTGGTACGATGACTACGCAGGCGGGAGACTTCACCATTCCGGGTGTCCCTGTCGGAACACGGACGGTCGTAGCGCGGCGGATCGGCTTTGCCACCACGCGGCACGACGTCGATGTGACTGAGGGTACGCAGGCCGAAGTGAACTTCGCACTGTCGCCCGTGGCCGCGACGCTCGAAGAGGTAGTGGTATCGGGTGTCGGCGCGCCAGCTGCGCGGCGCGTGGTTGGTAACACCGTCGAGACAGTGGCCGGTGACGAGATCAGTGAGTCGCCTGCCGCGACGAGCATCGACCAGGCGCTTCAGGGAAAAATTACTGGCGCGGTCATCTCGCAGAACTCGGGTCAGCCCGGTGGTGGCGTGAGCATCCGCCTTCGCGGGACGAACTCGATTCTCGGAGGCTCCGAGCCACTATACGTGGTGGACGGCGTGATAGTGGACAACAGCTCCGATGCTCTTATCAGCCTCAGTGCAAACGCGGATCGCGGAAACGCGTCGCTCAGTAACGCTCTGTCCGACCTCGACCCCGACGACATCGAACGCATCGAGGTGCTCAAGGGTGCCGCCGCCGCAGCGCTGTACGGCTCGCGGGCGAACAATGGGGTGATTCAGATCTTCACCAAGCACGGGCGTGCTGGTGAGACCAGCGTCACGCTGAAGAGCGAATACAGCATGTCGCGCATCGCGAAGCGCTACGACCTGAACATGTCGCCCTTCGCGGGATACACCGACGTCCTTTACGGTGGTGCCGACTCCATAGGCGCGCCCATCCAGCGCTGGGATCTCCAGGACGAGATCCTCAGAACTGGGAAGGGCACCAGCAACCAGCTCTCCGTATCGGGTGGCTCCGGTTCCACCACCTTCTTCGTTTCGGGTGGCTACGACTACAACCAGGGGATCATCAACAACACCGACTATCGTCGCTGGAACCTGCGCACCAACCTCTCGCAGAAGCTCTCCAGCAAGATCGACGTCGCCGTGCGTGGCAGCTACACAGACTCGAAGGCCAACTACGTGCCCGAGGGGGAGCAGACGCAGGGGGTGCTCACCAGCGTCATCTTCACGCCCACATCCGTCAACCAGTTCTTCGACAAGGCGATCGGTCGCTACCCTTACAACCCGGTACTCGGCGCCAACCCGCTCGACGTGATGAACAACTGGCAGGCGCCGGAGCAGGTGACCAGGATGGTTGGCGGCTTCGAGGCCACCGCGCGTCCGTTCAGTAGTCTCACGCTGAAGTATCTCGTCGGCCTCGACGACTATCGGCGCGAGGACAAGTACTTCCAGCCGCCGTACTCCACCAGTGCCAGCTTCACCGGCTCGGTGCAGAACCCGGTGGCCTT
>DATCXG010000510.1:0-7175 GCA_036565945.1 Gemmatimonadaceae bacterium | reverse complement strand
CCTCGCCGATCCTGGAATGCACTATCCCGTCGGCGGTCGACCCTACCGTCGCGCCCGCAGGCAAGCACCTCATGTCGATGTTCATCCAGTACGCACCGGCCAGATTGCGCGAGGGGGACTGGGACAGCATCAAGGAATCATTCGCCGATAGGTGTTTCGACCTGCTCGAGGAATACGCGCCAGGCTTCAAGGGTTCGGTGATCGAGCGGCAGGTGCTCTCGCCGCTCGACCTCGAGCGCCGCTTCGGACTCACCGGGGGCAACATCTTCCAGGGCGCCATGACCCTGCACCAGCTCTTCTCCATGCGTCCCCTTCCCGGGTACGCCGACTACCGAACCCCGGTCAGCGGGCTCTACCTCTGCGGCGCCGCCACGCACCCGGGCGGCGGTGTGATGGGTGCCTGCGGCTACAACGCCGCGAGAGAGATGCTGAGGGACGCGTGACCGTCTTCGAGTTGAGCGCCCTCATATTCATGGGCGCGCTCGCGGCGGGCTTGCTGGGTTCCCTCACGGGGCTGGGGGGTGGGATAATCATCGTGCCGCTCCTCACACTCGTCTTTCACGTGGACATCCGTTACGCCATCGGCGCGTCGCTGGTAACGGTCATCGCCACGTCATCTGGGGCGGCCGCCGCCTACGTGAAGGAAGGCTTCACCAATGTGCGTGTAGGGATGCTACTCGAAGTGGCGACCACGGTGGGCGCCCTCACAGGTGCCTTCGTGGCAGGGCTGATAGAGCCGCGAGTTATCGCAATCATCTTCGGCCTCGTGCTTCTGCAGTCGGCGTGGCAGACCACACGCCAGCGCGTGGAGCGTACCGGCGACGGCTCTCCCGACCGCATAGCGACCTGGCTCGCGCTCGACTCCTCCTATCCCACCCCGACAGGCCCGGTATGGTATCAGGTACGGCACGTACCGACGGGCTTCGGGATCATGTACCTGGCGGGAATCCTCTCGGGACTGCTCGGCATCGGCTCCGGGGTAGTGAAGGTGCTGGCGATGGATCGCGCCATGCGGCTTCCCTTCAAGGTCTCCACCACCACGAGCAACTTCATGATAGGCGTCACCGCTGCCGCGAGCGCCGGTGTGTATCTGCACCGCGGCTACATAGATCCCGGGCTTGCCTTCCCCGTCATGCTGGGAGTGCTCTGCGGAGCACTGGTGGGGGCACGCGTGCTCCCCGGATTCAAGACTGCCCGCCTGCGCACGGTCTTCGCCGTAGTGGTGGTAGTGATGGCCGCCGAGATGCTGTATAACGGCATCGCGGGGAGGATCTGAGACGATGTCCGCCGCATCCGGGCACTCGCCCACCGAGGAGCGTGTGGAGCAGATGGTAGGCAATCTGCTCCGCATGGGAGTTCTCGTGTCGGCGGCAGTGGCGCTGCTGGGAGGGCTGGTATACCTGGCGCATCACGGTGCATCCGTGGCCGAGTACTCTACCTTCCGCGGGCAGCCGCCGATGCTGAGCACCGTCGGCGGCATCATCGCCGGGGTCATCGCGCTCCAGCCTGCCGCTGTTGTCCAGCTCGGGATCATCCTTCTCATCGCCACCCCGGTCGCCCGAGTCCTCCTCACCCTCATCGCCTTCGCCGTCCAGCACGACTGGATGTACGTCCTGATCAGCGCCATCGTCCTGGCGACCCTGGGGTACAGTTTGTTTGTAGGTTGAATCAACAACGGGAGGCAGGGCTCAGGGGACTGCAACTGCTTACCTGCAGCACGGAGAACTGCAGGAGAACGGCAAGCGAGAACTGCAAGAGGAACAGCAACTGCCAATTGCAAGAGATGGCGGGATCAGGTCTTGTCTTTTGCATCGCTACGGCGGTGGGATGGAACTACATCAACCTCGGAGGCGCGGAGGGAACTGCAACTGCAAGAGACAGGCAACGGCAACAGCCAATGTTTTGGGGGATCGCATCCGGACCTCCTCTCCCCGAGGCGAGCAGGATCCGAGTGTTCCAGGAGCCCCGAGCGTCACGCCTAGAGCCGGAGGCGTAGAGACGTTCCCAAAGCTTTTCGCTTTTCTCCGTGCCTCCGTGGTTCAAGCCGTTCCCCAAGCTTTTCTGCTTTTAGCCGTTGCAGTTGGCGGTTGCCGTTGCAGTTCTCTCCTGCAGTTCTCGCTTGCCGTTCTCCTGCAGTTCTCCGTGCTGCAGGTAAAAGCCGTTCAGCCGTTCAGCAGTTCTCCGTGCCTCCGCGGTTCAAGCCGTTGCAGTTTCCAAGGCTCGTTCGTTGCAACTACTCAGTACCCGGAATGTGGCCGCGTATGCCGAGCCGGGCCGACCAACGGCCGAGCTTTTGCGGAATGAGGCGCGGGAAAGTGTCCGCTTGGCCTGTCCGAGCGTCTTGAGAGCATAAACGTGGCGTTGGCCACATGGATCATGCACTGGAGGATGGCATGCAGAAGAGACTGATCGCTGTTGGAGTACTTGCGGTGCTGCTTGGATGCGGTAAGGACAGTACGGGACCTGGGGGCAACCCGAACCCCGACCCTCAGCGTTACGTGATTGGAGTGAATGGGGCCACGTTCACCCCAGATACGCTGAGAGCACTGGTCGGCGACTGGATCGTCTGGGAGGTGAACTCCACCGATGCTGGGCAGCACCAGATCGACTTCACCAACGTTCCCCCTGGTGCAACGACCAGTCCTACCAATGTGCTGTCTGCCAGTCAGAAGGACTCGGTCAGCTTCATCAAGACCGGGATCTATAATTACCAGGACCAGATCGCGCAGACTGGAGGCGTCAAAGGCGAGGGTGTGCTCATCATCAGCCCGCTCCCTTGATCAGCGATGCGAGTTGGTGAGCAGGCGACCATCATTCCGTATGGACGCCGGCTAACAGACTTTCGGGGCGATGCCGTTGGCACCGCCCCTCGTCATTTGTCCAGGTAGTCCTGGTAGGAAAGTCTCAACCAGGCGAGTCCCGCACGAACCTCCGAGGCGTCGGACGTCCCCGCATGCTGGGTCACGCGCCGGCCGATCGCGTCGTATACCAGCCGCCCGCGCGAATCCACGAAACCAAAACCATCGCCATAGGAGAAGTAGGCGAAGGCTCGCGCGTCGCCGCTGGGGGCCAGCAGGTCGTGTCCCCACGCGTACCCCGAATGGGGGAGCCGGAGCTGGGTCAGAAGAGTGGGTGCCAGGTCGGTCTGGGATCCGATACGGTGCACGACGGTGTCGCGCACGGCGAGCGCACCACCCAACCAGAGCATGGGAACGTGGTAGCGCGCGGACGCCTCCTCGCCGTCGCCCGGCTTCACGCGTGGCAGAGGATGACCGTGGTCGGCCACTATCACCACGAGGGTGCTGTCCCACCACGGCTCGCGCTGCGAGCGGCGGATGAACTCTCCAACGCTCCGATCCGTGTAGGCGTGGGCGTTGAGGAACTTGCTCTGCTCGTCGTCACCAGGGAAGATCGGCGCCATCGGCACGTCGAACGGCTCGTGACTGCTCAGCGTGAAGATCGTGGTGAAGAACGGGCGCGGGGAGCTCGGCACATCGGCCAGGAGGCGCGCGAGTACGACGTGGTCATGCGCACCCCATTTGGAATTGCGTTCGGCGGGATCGAACGCTTCCACACCGACGATGCGCTCGAAGCCAGCGTCGATCAGGTAGGCCTTGATGTTCGCGAAGGCGAGCTCGCCTCCATAGTAGAACGACGTCGCATAGCCGGCCCGGTCGAAGTCATGGCTCAGCGCAGGGAGTTTCTCGGCCTTGTTGGGGGTGTTCATGATCTGGACGTGCGGCAGCGTGGGAAATCCGCTGAGGATCGCCACGAGCCCCTGGGCGCTGCGGTCGCCCGATGCATAGATCCGATCGAAGAACACGCCTTCGTGCGTGAGCGAATCGAGATGGGGAGTGACCCCCGGAACTCCGCCCAGCCGGCCGACCACCTTGGCCGTGAGACTCTCCCACACGATGAGAATGACGTTCGGGCGTGCCACGCGAAGGAGTGGAGAAGCGGGCAAGCCATCCGAGCCGCGCAAACTGTCCACCACACTCCTGGCTTCCACGGCATCGAGCTCGGTGTATGGATTCGTCCTGGCAAGCGCTTCGCGGTTGAGGAGCGAGTGGAAGAAGTTCCACCCTACATTCAGCGCCGCCTCGTTGGCAAACTCCTGGTGCGAGAAATACACGCTGCTCTGGTTGAGCGGAGTCCACTGGAGCCCGCCACGTATGGGCACCACGAGGAGCGCCGTGGCGGACATCAGAGCGGCGCAGGTGGCGAATTTTTTGGTCTGGCTCCTCGGCACCGACTGTCTCGAGTCGCGGCGCTGCGTGGGAACACCATCCGCAAACCGGCGATAGAGAGCGATGGCCGCCACGATGAACAGTGCCAGCACACCAGTCAGCACGCCGAGAGGCGCGGACTCCGACGAGATTATCATCTCGTGCGGTGTGTCGAGGTACTGTAGCGGCGTCGCGTCCAGGCGGAACCCCCAGGCGCTGAACAGCCCCAGGTCGATGGTAGTCAGCAGCGCCACCACGACGATCATCGCCACGGTATAAACGCGAATTACTCGTCGTGCGGGCGTGAGGTCGATCCAGGCGGTGACGGCAAGAAGGAGCGCCGGAATGACCGTGATGTACCCCGCCGTCGAGAGGTCCATGCGTAGCCCGTTGGCCACAGCGCCTGCCAGAAGCGCGCCACCCAGTTGCGCCGCACGCTCGTGGTAATACGCCATGAAGACGAGCCGGGCCGCCGCAAAGAGGGCGACCCAGAAGAGAAAATATCGAGCGAGGAATGCCAGCCGGGTTCGCATGGAGTCTCTTACCGGGGATGGAACAGCGCGGGGTACCAGCGCGTATATGGTCTGGTGCGTAGATTCGGATCGAGAGGTGAAGGATGCCCGGTGCGCGCACCGCATGCCAGGGGACGGGCTGGGGGAGTCACCACGAGAGTAAGAGCCTCGGCGCGTGAAGAGTCCGGAAAACAGAATTCACCAGTCTGGTATGGCGATTGCGCCAGAGCAGATAGGGACGTGGCGTGGCGAACTTTCGTGAACCGAGGACGACATCCGTGGTCAGATCCCGCTGTGGTTCCAGGACGACCCTGGCCGTTGCGATAGCGTTGGCTGGCACCGCCGTCACCGCAGTGCCCGAGGGCGCCGCAGCCCAGTACTTTGGCCGCAACAAGGTGCAGTACGAGAAGTTCGACTTCCGTGCCATGCACACGGCGCACTTCGATCTCTATTACTATCCAGCCGAGTCACTCGCGGTAGCCGATGCCGCTCGCATGGCGGAGCGGTGGTACACCCGCCATAACGCGGCCCTGGGTGACGAGTTCGAGCGACGTTCCCTGGTGCTGTACGCCGATGCACCTGACTTCCAGCAGACCAATGTGATCGGCGGCTTCATCTCGCAAGGCACGGGCGGGGTCACCGAGGGGCTGCGAAGCCGGGTGGTGCTTCCCTTCACCGGCGTGTACAAGGACAACGATCACGTGCTGGGGCACGAGCTAGTACACGTCTTCCAGTACGACATTGCTGGACGCATGCAGGGTAGCGGCATGGCCGGGCTCAGCCGCATGCCACTCTGGTTGATCGAAGGGATGGCCGAGTATCTGTCGATCGGCCGGGAAGATCCCAACACCGCCATGTGGATGCGTGATGCCGCGGTGCGGAACGACCTCCCCACTCTGAAGCAGCTCTCCACCGATCCGCGCTACTTCCCGTACCGGTACGGCCAGGCCCTCTGGGCGTACATCGGTGGCCGTTGGGGCGATGCCGTGATTCCTGTGCTCTACCGCGCGGCACTCAGAACGGGCTGGGAACAGTCGCTACGCGGTGTTCTCGGAATCTCGAGCGATACCCTCTCGGCCCAGTGGCTCACGGCGCTCCGTGCGCAATACCTTCCGCTCGAACCAGGTCGCACTCTGCCAGATTCCACTGGTGAGCGGATATTGAAGGCAGTGACCGATCCCGGCGCCATGGACATCGCTCCGGCGTTGAGCCCCGACGGCCGCCACGTGGCGTTCTTCACTTCGCGGGCGTTGCTCTCCACCGAGTTGTACGTGGCGGACGTGGAGACCGGCAAGATCGTGAAGAAGCTCACGAGTCCCAACACCGACTCGCACTTCGACGCCATCAGCTTCATAAATTCGTCTGGTGCATGGTCGCCCGACGGGAGTGAGTTTGCGTTCATCGTCTACGCGCAGGGCGACAACGAGATCGCCATCTACGACGTGAACTCGGGCGACACCGGACGCAGGCTCAGTTTCAAGAACGTCGGCGCCATCAGCGACGTATCGTGGGGCCCCAACGACAAGCTCGTATTCTCCGGCTCGCACGGAGGCCTGAGCGATCTCTACACCTACGACATGTCGAGCAGTACGCTGGTGCAGCTCACGAACGACAGGTACGCCGATCTGCAGCCCACCTGGTCGCCCGACGGGCGGTACGTGGCCTTCGCGACCGACAGCGGCCCGGGAACCGATTTCGAGCAGCTTCACTACGGCCCGATGAACATCGCGATCCGCGATATGTCCACCGGGGCCACGCGATTGCTCCCGCTGTTCGACAATGCGAAGCACATCAACCCGCAGTTCTCACCCGACGGTCGGCAACTCTATTTCATCTCCGATCGCGGCGGTATCAACGACCTCTATCGGGTGGACCTGTCCACGAATGAGACATTCCAGGTGACGCGCACCGCGACGGGCGTGAGCGGGATAACCGCCCTCTCGCCAGCGCTCTCCGTGGCACGCCAGAGCGGTCGGCTGGTCTTCTCGGTATTCCAGAATGGAGGCTACATGCTCCGGCGGCTGGATCCGGTGGAGACCCAGGGGCAGTCGCTGGCCGCTCAGCCATCCGATACGGCCACGCTGGGCGCCATGCTACCGCCCAATGTGCCAGGCGGAGGGCTCATCACGCGGCGCATCAACGACGCCGCCACCGGCCTGCCTGCCCCCGAGACCTATCCCACTTCCTCCTATCGTCCGAAGCTCTCCATCGATTACCTGGGGTCTCCGGGAGTGGGTATCGGCGTGGCGTCCGGGCCGGCTGGAGGCGTCGTGGCGGGAGGCGGCGTGGCCGCGTTCTTCAGCGACCTCCTCGGCAACAACGTCGTGGGCGCCCAGATATCCGGTGGCGGAGACATCCGTAATTTCGGCGGTCAGGCTGTCTACCAGAACGTCGGCAGCCGACTGAACTGGGGCGTGGGCCTCTCCCATATCCCGTA
>DATCXG010000487.1:0-3701 GCA_036565945.1 Gemmatimonadaceae bacterium | reverse complement strand
CGGCGCGCCGGCGCTGCCTGGCGCTCGACCTGGCGCGCCGGCGCCGTCCGAGCCTCGACCTGCCGAGGGACCGAGCGTGATTCGACTCGCCGCGGGGCCGATCGAACCTCTACCTGGCTGGCTGCCGACTGCGACCGGACTCGCTGCGGTGCTGATTGTGGCTCCGCCCGTCGCGGCGATGCCTGAGACTCGACCCTGCGGGGCGCCGATCGGAGCTCCGATCGGCGAGACTGCTCCGCCCGCGCCGGAGGATCGTAGCTCCGAGCCTCGGAACGTGGCTGGCCTCGCAACGCTGCTGACGGCTTCTGTACTCGAGAGCCAGTGTTCGGCGTAACGGATCTCCTCGGTGATGCGGACCGCTGCGCAGCTGACGGCTGCTCCGCCCTACGTGGTACTGCGCGTTGCGGTACTGCGCGTTGCGGCGAGGCAGAACCCGAACGTGGCGTCGCCCGCGGCTCCGCTCGACGTGGCTGCACAGCGGGCGATCCCGATCGTCCCCGAGAGTCGACCGCACCGTTCCGCTGAACCGCCCGCTCCGGCGACCGGATGGACATCGAGCCACCACGACGGCCAGACTCGCGACCCGACTCCGCACGTCGCGGCGCCGTGAGGACCCGATCGCGATTCACGGAGCTGCCATTCTCCTGGACGCGCCGAGCACGCCCAACGAATCCGCGCGCCTCGCCACCCCTGAATTGGCCACCCTTGTACTCGCCACCCTTGAATCTGTCGCCCCTGAATGCGTCACGACCTTGCACCGCGCTCGGCCCACGCTGCGACGCCCAGCCACCTCGTGCTTTGTCCGGCACCCGCCGATACTTCGACGCTACGAACAAGGGGGAAGCTACCCGGCCATCGTTGGACGCGAACACGTAGCGCGGCCGATACACAACGCCGGGCCGGCCTCCGCCACCGTGCGAGCCGGGCTTCCAGCGGTAGACGGACGGATACTGGTAACGGTATCCCGGTCCTGGACGGTTGATCACTACCACGCTCGGGTAGCGGCAGTAGTAGCACCCGCGATTGCCGTAGTAGAACGAGTCGTAGTAGTGCGGATAGTACCGCCCTACTGGATAGTATCGCTGGACCGGATAGTAGCGCCCTATGGACAACACGCCAAAGGGTCTGCCGAAACCGACCGAGAGGCTGAACCACGAGCCGCCCGGGTAGTATCCCGGGCACCAGGGATCGTACACTCCCACGCATCCCACCGGCACCGGGTAGGTGGCAACCGGGTATGCGGCGACCGGATATGTGACGACTGGCTGCGTGCTACCCGAGTAGGCCACCGGCCGCTCCACCGTGTAGTACACCAGGTCGTAATCGAAATAACCGGCACTCATCCGCTGCGCCAGGTCGGTGAGCACTGCCTCCGGCTCACCCTGAATCAGCGAGCCGTCGATCGCTCTGTAGTCCCAATGATCGCCGAGCGCGAAGTCGTTGAAGCGGAACGGCTCGCTCGACCACGCGGCGTACACCGTGCCTGTGCCACTCGTCGCCTCCGCGGTGAAGGCATCGCGGTCACCGCGATCACGGATCTCGTACTCTCCGTTGCCGCGCACGAAATTGTCGTTGCCAGGATCGAGCGGGAAAAGCACGCGCGCGTATCCATCCGCGCTCAGCCGGAGCACCAGCAAGTATCCATCGTCGCGCACTTGTACCGTCGCGCGCACCCGATCACCGGGCTCGTAGTCACGATGATCCAGCGAGATGCGCACGGCAGGGTCCGCGCCCGACGCACCTGAGGGGGACGCCGGCATGGAAAGCGGGATGGCAACCGGCAATATCAGGGAAAACAGTGCGACGGAGAGCATAACTCCTCCGGAGTCCGCGGTTCTGGCCGCGCATGCGACCAGTCTCAGTGGTACGATCGGGCGCCTCATCGCGCCTCGTTCACTTGTAATGGCGAAAGACGTGCCAATGGTAATTGATTGCCATACAACAACTTCCATGGCGTCCCAAGCTCTTTCTGTCCGCCACACCGGACGATCCCTGTGCCTGAATTGGGACGACCGCGCAGCTCTCAGGGAGCGAGCGCACCTTCTGGGGGAGCGGCGCCATCCTGCACGCGACCGCGCCCCGCGTGCGGCAGACGACAGGTCGGTGTGCCTTTTGCGCTCCACTTCAGACAGCGGACGAACCCAACGTTCCGAAGGGAGTTCCGCCGGGCTCGAGCGCGAGTCCATGCCACGCGCCTCGCTCCATCCGGTCCCAGCAGGCCCACCAAGCCAGGGGGTGCCCCATGTCGATCGCCAAGCGCGCGAAGAACATTATCACGCGGCCGAAGCAGGAATGGCCGGTCATCGATGCAGAGCCAACGACCGCCGGGGAGCTGTTCACACGCTACATCATGCCGCTCTCGGCAATCCCCGTGGTCGCATTTCTCATTGGCAGTACCGTGTTCGGAATCAACCTGCCATTCGTGGGACGCTTCCGCGCGCCCGTGGGTGTGGCCATCGGCAGAGCGATAACGGGCTACATCCTCGGGCTCATCGGAGTGTACGTCGTGGCGCTGATCATCGACGCGCTGGCGCCGAGCTTCGGCGGCGTGAAAAACCGGATCCAGGCTCTCAAGCTGGCCGCGTACTCGTACACGGCCGCATGGGTGGCCGGTATCCTACAGATCTTCCCTGTGCTCGGCCTCATCTCCGGTCTTCTCAGCCTGTACAGTATCTACCTCCTGTACACCGGTCTCCCGGTATTGATGAAATCACCACTGGAGAAGTCGTTCGGCTATACCGCGGTCGTCATCATCGTCGGCATCCTGCTCGCGGTCATCATCGCCACGATCATCGGCACGATCTTCGCCACTGGCGCCGCTATCTCGCGCGAAGTGGGCATGTGAATGCGCTGAGCCGCGGGGCTCAGAACCCCACCCTGAGCCCCGCCGTCAGCGCCCAATTCTGGACTACACGCGTATCCATGTCCACAGATGTTGCCTCGCGAACGTCGAACTTTCCTATGTAGTCCTTGGCGAAGAGACGAAACCCTACCGTCGGAGTCATCTGGTATTCCAGACCGGCGCCTGCATTGAATGCGAAGTTCGTGGAAGTCGTTTTCACGATGCTGGCGGCGGCGATATCGTATCGTACGGCGCCCGCCCCCACCTGGACGAAGGGCTTGATGGGCGAAGCCGACCCGCCAGTGGGGATGTCGAGCTGCAGACCACCATCGTACAGCCACACGCCCGAAGTACCGACGTTCAGCTTGTTGAGGAAAGGAACGCCCACCTGTAAATCGGAGCTCGAGTGCGCGACGTTGCCGATCACCGACACGTTGGGCGCGATCTGCATCCCCAGCTGCGCGCCATAGACTGCGCTGTTGCCCAGTGACAACGTGGTGCCCACGGGACCACGCAGGAAATCACCAAAGATCATGTAGCCAGCGTACGGCGTGACATTGAACAGCGTTCCGCTGGAGACAGGTCGTATGCCCCGTTGCGCGACCGCTGGGCTGGACAGTGAGATGAGCCCGAGCAGCACGGCCGCGCTGGTGATCCGTCTTATCATGATTCCTCCACATATAGAGACATCCACCGGTGAGCGATGAGGGCACGGCGGGTGCCACACCACAGCGGCCCGCTGCCCACCGGTATCTCCTTCAACCACACGAGGTTCCTGACCGGGAGCGCCGAAGGCCTTCAAACCGATTGTCCAGCGGCTGGGACGGCGTTGTCCACTCCATCGGGCGTTACCGCGTCG
>DATCXG010000474.1:0-2384 GCA_036565945.1 Gemmatimonadaceae bacterium | reverse complement strand
CGAGATGGTGAAGGTGAACCGGCCCTCCATGGGGTGGCCATCCGACGATGCCGTTCGCCAGACCACAGTGTAGGCACCCGCCGCGAGCTGCCCGGCGGGGACTCGCGCCAGCAGAGCGCTGGCGGTGTCGGGGTCAACGGAGACGGCACCGAGCTGCACCACGGAGCCATCCGCGGCGAGTAGCCGGATCAGGGAGACCGAGAGCTGGGGCGCCTCGGTGAAGACGAGCCGGATCTCGCGCGGCACGGTATCGAGCACCGCTTTCGCCGCGGGCGACGAGTGGCGCAGGTGGAGGTGCGCCAGCGCCGGACGCGGTGTGGCGACGAGGAGACCCACGGCTACAGCGAGCGCCAGCGCGAGAACGCGCGATGGCGCAGCGGCGGAGCGAAGCACCGGCGGCTCCATGGTAGAGAATTGAAGAGGCCCGACAGATCTCACCGCCGGGCCTCCGGATATTCGCCTGTCGGCGATGGAGCGTGCGAGGATCGAACTCGCGACCTTTCGGTTGCAAACCGAATGCTCTCCCAGCTGAGCTAACGCCCCGGATACAGCCCGAAAAATACGACGTACTCGCTACGCGGTCCAGTGCGGGCCGCGGAATGACCGTTGCAACCTGGATCGAAGAGCGTTTACGTACATACGACATACAGCTTCGCGAGCTCACGAATGACCGATACATCTCAAGCTACCCGTCACGCGGCCACGGAGGCGCAGTCCGTCACGGTGCGCTGTCAGTTCTGCCAGAGCTGGAACCGCGTTTCCGCTGCGCGAGTTCCCGACCGGCCGAAGTGCGGCAAGTGTGGAAAGCCTCTGCTCCTCGACCGCCCGATTCCGCTTGGCGACGACGACTTCGAGCGGACGATAAGGGAGAGCGGCATTCCGGTCCTCGTGGACTTCTACGCGGATTGGTGCGGCCCCTGCAAGATGATGGCGCCCGCCTTCGACGAGATCGCCGCGCGCCACCAGGGGCGCGTCCTCGTCGCCAAGGTCAACACCGACGTGGCCCAGCGCACCGCGATGTCTTTCCAGATCCGGGGCATCCCCACCACGATCCTCTTCCGCGACGGCCGCGAGGCGACCCGCCAGGTCGGCGCCGTGCCCGGGGCGAGGTTGGAGGAGATGCTGGGCGGAAGGTGAGGGGGAGGAAAGCAGAAAGCAGACAACAGGAAATGCCGAGGGTTCAGGGTTCAGGGTTCAGCAACTGCTCAGGCGGAGAGCTCTGTGCTCCGACGGTAGTGCCTGGACCCTGAACCCTGCCTCCTGAACCCTGTAGTTCCTGCTGTCTGCTCTCTGCTTCCTACTCCATCTACTCGTGCGCCGGGAGCGGCTCCATGGTATCGGCGTCGACCGGGACCTGGACCTCATCGCGGTAGGGTGAGGTCATCAGCACCACGCGCATGCGCGGGAACGCGTCCATGAACGCACGGTAGCAGAGACCCCAGACGCCCAGAAATCCGAGCGTGATACCGATCTCCCAGAGACCGAAGGGGGCGTTGCTCTCCGTATAGTGCAGCGAGGGGTAGACCTCCACGTAGCGCAGGAGCCAGAGGCCGACCACGCTGCTCAGAGCGAAGGCCGCGAAAGTGGGGAGATAGACCTTCGCCGCGCGTGAGAGAAGGCCGAAGAAGGGGATCACGAAGGCCAGGATCACCACAGCGATAGTGGCACCCGTCCACGGCTGGATCAGGCGAAGCCGGAACCAGTGCGTCTCCTCCGGCATGTTGCCGTACCAGATAACCAGGTACTGCGCGAAGGTGAGGTAGCCCCAGAACACCGTGAAGGCGAAGCAGAGCTTACCCAGGTCGTGGAAGTGGTGCTCGGTGATGAACTCCTCCGCACCGAGGTAGCTCCGCCACCAGATGGTCAGGACCGACCAGGAGGCGAGTGCGGCCATCCAGCCGCCCATGTAGAACCACCAGCCGTACATCGTGCTCTGGAAGAACATGTCCAGAGACATCGACAGGTCCCACGAGAACGCGATGAAGAAGAAGTTGAAGCACACGCAGAGCCAGATCGCCAGCTTGCCCTGGAGGGAGTGTGTCGAGTGGATCTCGCGCCGCTCGTCACGGAAGCCACGGCGCATCCGCTCGCGTATTCCGCGCGCCCACCCGGCGCCAGCCTCCGGGACGACGCCCACGTCCAACCGCAGCGACGTGTAGATGTACCACACACTCAGCAGCGTGATGACGCCGAACATCACCAGATCGCGCACCACGACGAACGTGTAGTTGAAGTACTGCCGCTTCTCCACGCCCGGTGGCTCGTGAGTGAGCCAGGGGAAGATGTGCTTGCCGCCGATCAGGATGAGGATGAGCAGGAGGAACGCCACCGGGAGGAACGCGACGTAGCCCTCGAGGAGACGAACTACGGGCCGCGACCAGCGA
>DATCXG010000469.1:0-3522 GCA_036565945.1 Gemmatimonadaceae bacterium | reverse complement strand
CGGAAGATTCGTAGAGGTGGGGAGCAACTGCTCGACCGGATTCCGTTCGAGGAGGTCGGCGAATCTCTGGGCGAATACATCAGCGCGGCACGTGAGACAATAGACGACGCCGTCTCACGCGAGCTCAAGGATCTCCGTAAGGCGATCCGGCGGCGGCGTAAACGCCTCGGCGTCTGAGGTCATCACGTCGAGAATGTGGTTCTCACAACGCGCCACCGTAGCAAGCCACGGGTCTCACCTGCTGCTCGTGGCTCTTGCCGCCGTGGCGCTCGTCGCGCTCATCCCGGAAACCGCCCTGGCCTGGACACCCGGCACACACATCTTCCTGGGCGAAGCCGTACTGCGCTCGCTCGGTAGCCTGCCGACTGCCATAGCCGATGTACTGCGCGCCTTCCCGGTCGAGTTCCTGTACGGTTCCATCGCCGCCGATACGAGCATCGCCAAGAAGTATGCGCCGGTCGGCCGCCACTGTCATTCGTGGAACGTGGGCTTCGAGATCCTCGACAAGGCCGCGGATGAACGCATCCGCAGCTTCGCCCTGGGATACCTCTCTCACCTCGCTGCCGACGCGGTCGCTCACAACTACTTCGTGCCGCGCTACCTCATCATCGCATCGCGCACTACCGGGCTAGGGCACAGCTACTGGGAGAGCCGGTTCGAGACGCACCTGGGGAGCGGCTTCAGCCATCGCGCGCACAACGTGCTCATGCACGATCACGCCCAGGAGGACGAACATCTCGACCGCATCCTGAGCCCCACGATCTTCAGCACCCAGACCAACCGCCGGATCTTCCGCGGCATGGTCTACGTGACCGATACCGAGTCATGGCAGCGCATCTTCCAGATCGCCGCTGTGAACAGCAGATGGGACCTCGGCTCCAACGAGGTCGGGCGCTACATGGAGCGCAGCTTCGACTTCATCATCGATTTCCTGAGCCGCATCGACCATTCCGAGCCCTACTCCCTCGATCCCGCGGGGGACAAGGCACTGCGGCTGGCCAAGGACGTTCGTCGCGAGGCCAGACAGAGTCGCGTGTCGTATCGCCTCGCGGGCGAGGCACTGCGCTACTTCGGGATGCCGGCGTCGAGCCTCCGCTACGCCGCGGAGCTCGAGACTCCACTCTACTTGCCGGCCGAGCGCTCCGAGAATAGCTGATTGACGCGTCGTGGATCGGCGCGGCCCTTCGACTTCTTCATCACCTGGCCCACCAGCACGCCCAGGAGCTTCTTCTCGCCGCCGCGGTAGCGCTCGGCCTCCTCGGGAAACTCGGCGAGTACCTCGTCCACCCACCGCGTCAGTTCGTCCGCGTCTCGCACCTGGAGCAGACCATCGCGCTCCGCAATCTTCGCCGGTGGATCGCCCGTCTCCACCATGCGCCCGAAAATGCGCTTGGCCGCGCTGTGGCTGACGACTCCGTCCCGCACGAGCTCCAGCAGTCGTGCCAGATCGGCTGGACGAACGCTGAAGTGCGCGATGTGCTGTCCGGTGGTCTTGAGAGTGGCCAGTACCTCACCCATCACCCAGTTGGCCGCTGCCTTGTGGTCGCCGGCCTGTCGCGCGACACCCTCGAAGTAGTCAGCCAGCGCGGCGCTGGACGTGAGCACCTCGATGTCTCCCTGCGGAAGGCCGTACTGCTCCGCGAACCGCTTCTGGCGCGCCTGGGGAAGCTCTGGTAGCTCGCCCCGTATACCTTCTATCCACTCGCGCGCTAGCTGGAGCGGCGGGAGGTCGGGTTCCGGGAAGTAGCGGTAGTCGTGGCTCTCCTCCTTGGAGCGCGCCGGGCGGACCTCGCCGCGCGCGCCGTCCCATAGCATCGTCTGCTGGCTCACGCGCTCACCCCGCTCGAGCAGCGCGCACTGCCGCGCGAACTCGGCCTCCAGAGCCCTCTCCACACCGGAGAACGAGTTCATGTTCTTGACCTCGGTCTTCGTGCCCAGGCTTGTCTCGCCGCGCACTCGGGCGCTCACGTTCGCGTCGACGCGGAGACTTCCCTCCTCCATGTTCACGTCGCTCACGTCTATGTACTCCAGGAGCTGCTTCAGCACCCTGAGATACGCCCCAGCTTCCACAGACGAGCGCATGTCCGGTTCGCTCACGATCTCGATGAGGGGCACGCCCGCGCGGTTGAGATCGATCGCGCTCTCACCGACGAATCGATCGTGGATCGACTTGCCGGCATCCTCTTCCATGTGCAGCCGGGTGACGCCAACAGTGATCGGCGTGCCATCGGCGTTCTCGCCGATAGTCACCCGGCCGCCTGTGGCGAGCGGCTTGTCGTACTGAGAGATCTGGTAGCCCTTGGGCAGATCGGGGTAGAAATAATTCTTGCGCGCGAACACGGAGGTCTCGTGCACGGTGCACTCGAGCGCGCAGGCAGCCCGGACAGCCAGGTGAACCGCCTGCTCGTTGAGCACTGGCAGACTGCCAGGAAGCGCCAGGCAGACCGGGCAAGTGTTCACATTCGGCGGCGCGCCGAATGTGGTCGGACACGGACAGAACGCCTTGGTGCGGGTTCGCAGCTGCACGTGCACCTCCAGCCCGACCACCATCTCGTAGCGATCGGTTACCGCGCTGGCTGCTCCGCGAGCGGCGCTCATCGCAGCGCCTCGGCGCCGAGCGCGCTCTCGAGTGCGGAGGCGACCCGGAACATTCCGGGCTCGTCGAAGTGGCGCGCCAGAATCTGGCCGCCCACGGGCAGGCCATCGATCCGGCCGATCGGCACCGAGATGGCCGGCACGCCAACAAGGTTTGCCGTGGCCGTGAAGATGTCGTTCAGATACATCTCGTAGGGGACCGAGGTGGCGCCGAGCTCGAACGCCGGCGTCGGGGTGGTTGGCGTGAAGATCACATCGACGCCAGAATCGTACGCGTCGATGAAGTCCTGGGCGATCAACGTGCGTACCTCCTGCGCCTTCTTGTAATACGCGTCGTAGTAGCCGGCGGAGAGCACGTAGGTGCCCAGCAGGATGCGCCGCGTCACCTCAGGGCCGAAGCCGCTGGACCGGGTGGCCTGGTACATTCCCTTCAGCCCATCGTTGCTCTGTGCCCGGGCACCGAAGCGTACTCCGTCGAAGCGGGCGAGGTTGGACGAGGCTTCGGCGGTAGCGATGACGTAATAGACGGGAATCGCCAGAGAGGTGTGTGGCAACGAGATCTCGCGCACCCTGGCGCCGCGTTCGCGCAGCGCATCGAGCGCCCGATCGCAGCGACTGGTCATGCGCGCGTCGAGCAACTCTGTGAAATATTCCCTGGGGCGCCCGATCACGACTCCGTCAAGCGAGGTGGAGTCGAAGTCGCGCATCTTCGGCACCGGACGATCGGCGCTGGTGGAATCACGCGCGTCGTGGCCGGCAATGATCTCCAGCGCGAGCGCGGCGTCGTCCACCGTGGCGCCGAAGACGCCCACCTGGTCGAGCGACGAGGCGAAGGCCACCAACCCATAGCGACTCACGCGCCCGTAGGTGGGCTTCACTCCCACCACGCCGCAGAAGGCGGCTGGCTGGCGCACCGACCCGCCGGTC
>DATCXG010000466.1:0-3651 GCA_036565945.1 Gemmatimonadaceae bacterium | reverse complement strand
GGCCCCAGCCGTCAGTTCGATCGACACGGCCACGTTCCCCGTCGCACGCATCTCGGCGAAGGGCGTCACCGACTCCACTATGAAGGTGGGGTTCTCCACACCCTGATCGCGCTTGGAGTAGCCCCCTTTGAGCAGCACCGGAACATCGGCTTTGATCCGATCGCCGAGAAGCGTCCATGCCTCGGGGAATACGAGTACCTCGGAAGATCCCGAGAAATCTTCAACTGTCAACCGTGCGAACTCGGCGCCAGATCGCTTACTGACCTGCCGCTTGATCATGGTGACCACCACGCCGAGGGTGATCGGCTGGTCCGTCCACGTCCCCAGGCGCGACACCGTGTGTGATGCGAAGAGCTCCACTTCGGTGCGGAACGGCTCCAGTGGGTGTCCCGAGATGTAGAAGCCGAGAATCTCCTTCTCCCGGGCCAGCCGCTCGCTATCGGTCCACGCTGAAACGTTGGGGAGCGTGGGAGCCATCTGCCGCGCGGCACCGTCGCCGGGCGTGGGGTCGCCAAAGAGAGATCCCTGGCCGCTCGCCAACTCTTCCTGCTTGAGGCCGGCCTCCTGCAACGCGGAATCGAGAGCCGCCAACTTCTGCGACCGGTGGCCGCCAATCCCGTCGAGTGCGCCCGAGGCGATGAGCGCCTCGAACACGCGCTTGTTGCACGCGCGGAGGTCGAGGCGCTCGCACAGGTCGAAGAGCGAGGAGAATGGCCCATCCCGTCGCGCGGTGAGGATCGCGTCGATAGCGGAGTGCCCCACGTTACGGACCGCGCCGAGGCCGAACCGCACGCGCTGGTCCCCCACGACCGTGAACTTGTACCCTGACTCGTTCACGTCGGGTGCCAGCACCTCGATCCCCATCTCGCGCGCCTCGTTGATGTACTTCACCACGCTGTCCGAGTCGCCGATGCACGAGCTCAGAAGCGCGGCCATGAACTCGGCCGGGTGGTGCGCCTTGAGGTACGCCGTGCGGTAGGCTACCACGGAGTACGCCACGCTGTGCGACTTGTTGAAGCCGTAGCGGCCGAAGGTCTCGATCTGGCTGGCGAGCTCCTCGACCACCTTGCGATCGTAGCCGCGCGCGACCGATTTCTCCACGAACTTCCCGAGCTCCTTGCGGATCAACTCCGAATCCTTCTTGCCCACAGCCTTGCGGAGCACATCGGCTTCGGAGAGGGAGATCCCGGCCACCGCCTGCGCCAGTCGCATCACCTGCTCCTGGTAGGTGATGACGCCGAAGGTCTCCTTCAGGATGGGTTCGAGCTCCGGGAGCGCGTAGGTCACGGGCTCCTCGCCGCGCTTGCGGCGGATGTACACCTTGTGCATGCCCGTGTCGAGCGGGCCAGGCCGCAGCAGCGCGTTCGATGCCACGAGATCGCCGAACTGGTCGCAGTGCATGCTACGGAGCACGTCGGTGGCCAGTGGAGACTCGAACTGGAACACTCCCGCCGTGCGCCCGGAGCGGAGCATGCGGTAGGTGGCCTCGTCGTCGAGACCGAGATTGTCGAAGTCGATGTCGATGCCGGTGCGTTCCTTGATCGCGACCAGGGCGTCGTGCAGTACGGTGAGCGTCGTGAGGCCGAGGAAATCCATCTTCAGCATCCCGGCCTTCTCGAGGTAGGTCATGTCGTACTGGGTGACCACCACGGTCTCGCCATCACCTCCACCAGCGCCGCGGGAGCTCTGGGTGCACACCGGCACGTAATCATCGAGTGGCCCAGGCGCGATGACGACGCCCGCGGCGTGCACGCCCGCGTGGCGTGCGAGCCCCTCCAGTGCGATCGCGTAGTCGAGGAGGTGCCGGTAGCGCTCGTCGTTGGCGTAGAGCTGCTTCACCTCCGCGATCTGCCCGATGGCCTCCTTTACCGTGAGCGAGTAGTTGGGCTGGTTGGGGATGAGCTTCGCGAGCTTGTCGGTCTCCTGTGGAGTGAAGCCGAGCACGCGCCCCACGTCCTTCACCACGGCGCGCGATTTCATCGTACCGAAACTGATGATCTGCCCCACCGCATCCTTGCCGTACTTCTGCCTGACATAATCGATCACCTCGCCCCTGCGCTCGAAGCAGAAGTCGACATCGATATCGGGCATCGATACGCGCTCGGGATTCAGGAAGCGCTCGAAGAGCAGGTCGAACTTGAGCGGGCAGATATCCGTGATGCGGAGCACGTACGACACGATGGATCCGGCGGCCGAGCCTCGACCTGGCCCCACGGGAATTCCCCGATCACGCGCCGCCTTGATGAAGTCGGCCACGATGAGGAAGTAGCCTGCATAGCCGGTCTTCGTGATGACGGCGAGCTCGTACTCCAGTCGCTCCTTCACCTCCTGGGGGAGCGGATCTCCGTAGCGCTCCAGTGCGCCCGCGCTGGCGAGTTGCACGAGCAGATCGTTCTCGTTCTTGACGCCCTCGGGGAGGGGGAACGACGGGACGTGGTACTTCTTACCCAGGTCGAACCCGGATTCATCCGCTATGCGCAGCGTGTTCTCGAGGACATCGGGGCGGCCGGGGAAGTGCTCCGCGATCTCGCTCTCGCTCTTGAAGTAGAGCCCGTTGTCGTAGTGCAGCCGGTTCTGATCGTTGCGATCCTTGCCGAGCCCTATGCAGAGCAGGATGTCGTGCGCATCGTGGTCGGTGTCGCGCAGGAAGTGCGCGTCGTTGGTAGCAATTACCGGGAGCCCCACATCGGCGGCCAGCTCGAGAACGAGTTTGTTGAGCCTGGCCTGCTGCCCGCTCGCGTCGTGTGCCTGTACTTCCAGGTAGTAGCGGTCGGGGAAGACTTCGGCATACCACGCCGCAGTGGCCTTGGCTTCTTCGTAGCGATTGGCGAGCAGGTGCGATGCTATCTCGCCAGCCATGCAGGCGGAGGAGATGATGAGCCCTTCACCGTAGCGCTGGAGCAGCTCCCGATCGACTCGTGGCTTGGAGTAGAACCCCTCAGTGTAGCCGAGGGAGGAGAGCTTCACGAGGTTCTTGTAGCCCGTGGCATCGCGCGCCAGGACGACCAGGTGGTAGTAGGGTTTGGCGCCTGGTCGTGGTCGTGAGCGCTCGCGTCGATCTCCCGGCGCGACGTACGCCTCCATCCCGATGATGGGTTTGAGGCCTGCCTTCTTGGCCTTCTCCTTGAACTCCCACGCGGCGTGCAGATTGCCGTGGTCCGTGATCGCCAGCGCGGGCTGCTCGAGCTCGAGCGCCCGGTTGATCAGGTCTGAGACCCTGTTGGCGCCGTCGAGGAGCGAATACTCGGAATGACAGTGGAGATGAACGAATGACATCTGGCTGGCGGTGGGGTGGCGCGTCGGTGATTGGGCGGGACGCTCTATGCTGCTCGACGCGCGAACTCGCCCGCGGCCCGGCGAGCCGGGATGTGACCCGTGAGGACACCCCAGACGGCCTCACGGGTTTCTCGGCGCTGTCCATAATAATACCTGTCCAGAGCCTGCTTTGCCTACCGGGTGGCGTGCCCATCGTGGGACGTGGCCAGCGGCGGCCAGCGGTGCCCTCGGCTGGCTACCGGCAGGCTGTTATGCTATAGTAGAGCCAATATCCATGTTTCGACTCGCCGTGGTCGCCGCATTCGCGGCCTGTCTCATCCCGCCGGGCGCGCACGCGCAGGCCAGCGGGAGCCCGGTGCCGCTGCTCGAGCTGCC
>DATCXG010000463.1:0-9034 GCA_036565945.1 Gemmatimonadaceae bacterium | reverse complement strand
TGGACTCTCTCCTAGCCAAGGCCGACTGGATCGACAGCACCATCGCGGCAATCGATCGCCGCATAGCTGCCGGGTGGAGCGACCGCGCCATCACCAGAGATGTACTCGGCCGCGAGGACGCCGTGTATTACGTGTCGAGCGGTGCGATGTCGAAGATCAACCTCGTCCGGGCCGTACGGCGAAGCGGGCGCAGGGATCAGTGAACATGAACCACGCGTGAACCACGCATGAACCACGGAGGCACGGAGACACGGAGGAACTGCAACTGCAAGAGCCAGGGCAACTGCAAAGAACCGAATTTTTTGGGGATTGCATCCGGGCCTCCTCGCTCCGAGGCGAGCAGGATCCGAGTGTTCCAGGAGTTCCGAGTGTCGCGCCCGGAGCAGAGGCAAAGTGCAGTTCCCAAAGCTTTTCGCCTTTCTCCGTGCCTCCGTGTCTCCGTGGTTCAGCCGGTGCAGTTCCCAAAGCTTTTAGCAGTTCTCCGTGTCTCCGTGGTTCAAGCCGTTGCCGTCCCCTGAGCCCCGTACCCCGATCATCCCACCTGTCGCTGCGCCTCGTACGCATCCACCACTGCTCGCGCGGCCTCGGCAGGGTCGTCCGTCAGCAGCATCAACTCCATGTCACCCGGGGAGATCTTCTTCTCCAGCAGGGCACGAGACTGGAGCCATCTTATGAGGCCAGCCCAGTAGTGGCGGCCGAACATGATCACAGGGAAGTGGTAGATCTTGCCGGTCTGAATGAGCGTGAGTGCCTCGAACAGCTCATCGAGCGTACCGAAGCCGCCCGGGAAGATGATGAAGCCAACCGAGTACTTGATGAACATCGTCTTCCGAACGAAGAAATAGCGGAAGTTGATGAGAGTATCGACGTACGGATTGGCGCCCTGTTCGAAGGGGAGCTCGATGTTGCAGCCGATAGAGCGACCACCGCCCAGGCTGGCCCCCTTGTTGGCGGCCTCCATGATCCCTGGCCCGGCTCCGGTGATGATGGCGAAGCCCGCCTCCGCCAGTAGCCGTGCGGTTTCCTGCGCAGCCTCGTACTGGGGATCGTCCGGCCCGGTGCGCGCCGAACCGAAGATGGTCACGCCCTTGCGCACCGATGCCAGTGTATCGAAGCCCTCGATGAGCTCCGAAGTGATGCGCAGCACGCGCCAGGGATCGGTGCGTGTGAAGTCCGCGGCGTCCTTCTCGAGTATCTCGGGGCGGAGGAGCTTCTGGTCCTCGGTCACCGACGGATGGATGTAGTCGCGGATCGATTGGTCGATGGGAGGTTCCCGCGCGATCCTGACGGCTCCCGACTGACGGGCGCCATTCCCCTCCGACGGCGGCACGCGCCCAGCCTTCCTGTGCCCCGCCTCGGTACGTTCGCGAAGCCCCGCGCGTGACTCCTGCTCGGCCACCGCGCGGGAGGCGCGGTCGGACCGCCGCCCGGTAGCTGTCGTTACCGCGTCCTTGGCCTTGCGCGGCTTTGGCTTTTTCGCTGCCATCTCAGCGTGAACGTCCATTCATGTACTAACTTCTCCGTGGTGAGTGGGCCGCGTTGTGGCACAGCTGGGAAAGGTAGCGCGGATGTAGTCCCAGAGATACCGAAGCCGGAGCACACCGTTCTCATGTCGGTCATCATTCTCGTCGCCGATGGCGCGCGCGCTGACGCGTTCGACGCCGGCATCTCGAAAGGTACGCTCCCGTCGCTGGCGCTACTGCGCGCGGAGGGCGGGCTACACGCCGTCACTACCGTGTTCCCTTCGGTGACCGGACCAGCGTACACTCCCTTCCTCACCGGACGATTTCCAGGCCCCATCGGTCTCCCCGGGCTGCGCTGGTACGACCGCACACGCACCAGATGCACCGCGCCGCCCCACTGCCGCAGTTACCTGGGCAGTGAGATGAGGCATATGGACGGCGACCTCGATGCGCATGCTCCCACGATCTTCGAGCTCGCGCGCTCGCGGTTCTCCGCCATGAGCATGATAGGTCGCGGCACCAGACGTCGCGAACAGATCGGGCGCGGCATCGGCATCTTCTCCCGAATAGTACGCACGCACTGGACGGGCAACGTTGGAGGCTGGCTCGAGATCGACCGGGTGGTGGCGAGACTCGCAGCCAGAAGGATCCGCGATCGTCGACCCGAGTTGAGCTTCGTCGCGCTACTCGGACTCGATAAGACATCACACGCATCGGGCCATGAATCGAGCGATGCACGAGGAGCGCTTCGTGCACTGGACACCCTGGTGGCACAGCTACGCCACGATGCGGAGCGCTCGGGTACCTGGGATCAGACGCAACTCTGGGTGGTGAGCGACCATGGCCACTCCAGCGTACATGATCACGACGATCTCGCCCTGGCCGTCCAGCACGCCGGTTACAGAGTAATGGCCCACCCGTGGATCTTCACCCGCAGGCCCGACGTGGCCGTCATGGTGAGCGGGAATGCCATGGCTCATCTGTATCTCGAGCTCTCCCGTAGCGAGCGACCTTGGTGGCCCGAGCTGCGCCCGCGGTGGGAGCAGCTGGCGGCATCGCTGCTGGAGCGACCATCGGTAGATCTCATCCTGCTCCCGCACACGCCATCGCGCTGCGAGGTGAGAGCGCGCGGCCGCGGCGCAGCGTTCGTGGAGCGCGAGGGCAACCGCTACGCGTACCGACCACTCACGGGCGACCCACTCGGGCTCGGGCCTCATTGCATCGAGCCTCTCGACTCCCGAGAGAGCTACGATGTCACCATGGCAACCGACTATCCCGACTCGCTCGTGCAGATAGCGCATCTGGCCGGTTCCGCACGCTCGGGCGAATTGATCCTCTCCGCCGCTCGCGGCTGGGACTTCCGTGCACACTACGAACCCATCCCGCACGTGAGCACGCATGGTGCTCTGCACCGAGAGCACATGCTGGTGCCGCTACTGGTGAACCACCCCATCAACGGCCACCCACGCCGCACGGTGGACGTGATGCCGAGCGCGCTCAAGGCGCTCGGCATCACTGTGCCTGCTGGTCTGGACGGGGCGGAATTCAACTAGAGGAGCGTGGCCAGAGCGGGCCGGCTTTCCCTCGGCATTCCGGCCCGCTCTCATTGCACGATCAGCCAGCACTCACCGCGTGCGCCGCTCCTCGTCTGGTGGCCCGCCAGTTCTGCCGCGCTCCACCTTCCCTCGAGAACGGCCCTTCTCGTCGATATCCACCCGCTCCTTCCGGATGTCCGCCTCGACGTTCTCGGTGTCCTCCACCGTATGTTTGCGGATGACGATCTCCTCCTTCGCCACAGGCCGTTTCTCCACCACCACTTCCTCTTCCATCAGCGGGATGTGCGTCTCGCCTTCCTTGAACTCGGCTGGCCCACCGGTCCGGTCAGCCTGGAGCGGCCGACGCTCGATCTCCACTTCTTCCCGCCTGCGAGTCACAGGTTGCTCCACATGATGGGTTTCGACTGTCTTGCGCACGTCGACCCCGCCCGCCTGCACCTGCCGCTTGCCAACCCTGATCTCCTCCTCGGTGACCGGGATGCGCATCACACGTTCCCCACCAGTGGCCGCCGTACCAGTTGACTCCTGCGGGCGTCCGCGCTTGCCGAAGAACCGGTTCTCATCGAAGTGCTCGTGCTCGTAGTAGTCGCGCCCGGCACGCGTCGCGGCGATGGGAGCCCCGGTTATGCTCTCGCGCAACGAGTTCTCGTAGTCGCGCGTGATCGGGTCACCGGACCTGTACGACGGCAGGCCCACCAGTATCTCGGGCGTCACCGCATCGAGAAGCACCCGATCATTATCGTCATCGAGGCGTGCCGCCCCGATCGGGATGAGCACGTGGCGATCCTTCCGGCCAGTGATCTCATCGTCGAGCTCCACGTCCAGATAACGGACCTTCAGGACGTTCAGATCCGCGATCAGAGTATCTACCTCGCCTACCTTCGCGCCATTGGCCAACACTTCCCACCCACGCGGGTCGGCGTTGCCCTCGGCGACCGTGAAGTCGTCGGCCTTGTCGAGCGGGACAAGCCCGCCTGGAGTGATGTTCCTCTCCTGATCTACCATCGCTGAATCCTCCTTCTACTGCTGTGATGCGGTACTACTTTGGGCCACGGTCGCGGCCCGTGCCGCTCTGCCTATGCATCCGATGATGTTGTCGGTTGCGGATCATGCCGCATCGACCAGCCAGGGCATGGACGCCGTACCGGCGACGGCGGACACGACGGTTGCCACCGCGCCCGAGCTCGTTGTTCTCGCCGGCTCCGGGCGACGACCGAAGAACGCCCAGAGAATGATCAGCAGAACGATGAGAGCGATTACCCACCCCCATATGCCGGACCTGCGCTTCCTTTCGAGATTGATGTCCGCCATGATCGTCACCTCATTTGGGAATCCACGATCCCTCGCGCTCGATGCGGAGTTGAATGAGATGGAGGTGCAAGGGCCGCGCCCCACACGCGCGGCGTCAAGAAGAATCGGCAAGAGGCATCGGCAGAATAATCAGACGAAGTCGATGACGAGCTCGCCCTTTCACCGAGCCCGGATCCGGCTTCTCTCGGCCAATCTCAGCCCTCCCCAGCCAGCTTCAGCTCTCCGCGGCCGGCCTGCTGCGCATCCACCGCAGCAGAGGCGGCAGAGAGAGCAGCGCCCAGATCACCTCGAGCATGATGAATCCCCACCGCCGATCGACTATCGCGATCCACGCGAGCAATCCCGACCCGAAGAAATTGAGGAGGTTGAACGAAACGTTCTCGCGCGACAGCAGGCCGCGCTGTAGCGCGGCGTAGCCGAGGAGCACCATCACAGCTCCGGCCACCGAGATAACCTGATATGCCAGTTGAGAGAGCACGTTCTTTCCGTGAGATTGAATGAACGAGAACACGCGGCGCCGAGTCGGCGGACGCGCGCACCACTTCCCGCGAGCCGGTGACTCCGGCCGCTTCCCGATCCTAATGTCCTGGTTCAGCCTCGGCACCACGCTCGCCATACGCGCCATCGTCCGGCCATCCCTCGCGGTCGACCTGTTGAGGGTCGCGTGGCGCTTTCGCAGACGCGGCTGGTACCGGCAAGCGCCCTTCCTCCCCATCCCGGCGCACGAGTACACCCGCTGGCGCATGTACACCGCGTACGGCGACGCCGATGCCATACCACCGGCTGAGGATGTCATAAGGTACGCGCGGTGGGTAGGGAGCGGCCGATGATCGCCGCCGGGGTCAATTCGCACGCCATGGCAGAGCGCATCAAGGCGCAGGCGTACGGGCTGGGTTTCGACCTCGTGGGGATAACCACACTCGGCCCATCCACGACAGCCCACGCCTTCGATGCCTGGCTGGAGCACGGCTATGCCGGCGAGATGCAGTACATGGAGCGCTGGGCCGAGAAGCGCCGCGACTCGCGGCTACCCATCGCCGGCGCAACGAGCGCGATCGTCGTGGCCTTCGACTACGGTGGAACACAGCCTTCGGGGCCCGTCGCTCGCTACGCGCGCGGCGACGACTACCACGACATCATGATCGACATGCTCCGCGAGCTGCAGCGCTGGCTGGGCAGAGAGTTAGGAGGTCCGATTCGCGGCAAGCCGTACGTTGATACGGGTCCGATCCTCGAGCGAGAGCTGGCTCAGCGAGCGGGACTCGGCTGGTTCGGGAAGAACACCGTCCTCATCAACCCACATCGCGGATCGTACTTCTTCCTGGGATCGCTGCTCGTGGAGCTCGACCTCGCGCCCGACACACCATTCGAGGCGGACCGGTGTGGGAACTGCACGCGCTGTCTCGACGCGTGTCCGACCGGCGCCATTGTCGCACCACACGTGCTCGACGCCACACGTTGCATCTCCTATCTCACTATCGAGGCGAAGGGCGCGATGGCCGAGGAGCTGCGGCCGTTGGTGGGTGATAAGGTGTACGGGTGTGACATCTGTCAGGAGGTTTGCCCGTGGAACATCAGCTTCGCCGAGGAGCTGAAGGAGCCGGCGTTCGAGGCGCGAGAGGCGATCGCGGGGAAGGATGCGCGGGCGCTCTCACGTGACATTCTCCAGATGAGCCAGGAGGAGTTCAGCGCGGCGTTCAGACACTCGCCCATGAAGCGGGCGAAGCTGCGGGGGCTGAAGCGGAACGCGGCGGTAGTGCTGGGGAACGTTGGCGATTCCGAAGACGTGGAGGTGCTCACCACGGCGCTCGAGGATCCAGATCCGCTCGTGCGCGAGCACGCGGAGTGGGCGCTGGGAAGGATCCGCTCGACTACATCACGGCTGCCGGAGTGAGTGCTGTCGCAAGGCTTGTGTGATGCAGTCGGCCGCGATGCGGACCAGCTGCGGCCCCCCGGGGTCCTCGGCCACAGAGCTCGCTACTGCGGTAGCCCGCGCCGCGGCGTCGGCCGGTAGTGGCGTAAGTGTAATCGGCACGCCACGGTCCTCGATCCAGCCCAGTGGACACCCCGAGATCGTATCAGACCGGGTGAGCTCACCGTAGGTCACATCACGGTTGGCTGTCAGTTGATGAACAAGGAGGCGAAAGCTCGCCGCGCGCGCCACAGTCGATGCGCCCTGGTCACCAGCGACATCCAACGCCGCCGAGAACAACTCTGCATCGCGTACGTTGAACCCCACTACGGCCACCGGTGAGAAGTGCGCGATGTCGGAGTCGCTACGCAGCCGGCGTAGCGCCACGGCAGTCGCGGCGTCGGCCTCGGGGCAGCCCGGGATGAGATCCCAGGCCCGAGGTGCTTGCCAACGTCTACCAGACGAACTGGGTAGTACGGATCGATCCCGCCACGGGCGTAGCTCGCGAAGCGATCGACTTCGGCGAGCTCTATCGGAACCGCTCCGAGTTGGCTGACGTCATGAATGGGATCGCGCTGGCGCCGGACGGTCGGCAGTTGTTGCTGACGGGCAAGCTGTGGCCGGTATTGTTTCAGGTCCAGTTACATTCGCTCCACGCCGAGCGCTAGCGTCGCTCCACCAGAGACACTGACGCGCCTGGCGACGAGGGAAAATGATCGGCATCTTCGATCCGCATTACTCCGGTAACTCGCCCGCTTCGAGCCGCCCGACCAGCTCCAACAACCCATTCGCTTCCCACCAGCGATTCCGGCGCCCCGAGGTGAGAGGCAGTAGCACACTGGCCGACACCAGCTGGTCGATGCCTTCGTATACTCGCCCCTTCGCCCGGTTGGTTACGGCAGCTGCTACGGGCGCCGAGATCATCGGGTGGGCCGGTAGCAGGTCGATGATCGCCCATGCGGCGGCATCTGAACGCGGAGCGTTCCCGACCGCACGGAGCTGCTCGCGCCAGCGCTCCTGCAATGCGCGCACCGCGTCGATGTATGCACGCGCCAGACGAGCTGCCTTGACGGTAGCGGCGGCGAAATGCCTGATCCATTCGTCAACATCGTCGCCACGAAATCGCTCGAGCCCCGCGATGTAGCGACCTCTGGCTCCGGCGAAGACGACGCTTATCGGGGGCAGAAAATGCGGAGCGATCCCTCTGCGCCGCAGCACGACGTGCACGAGAGCGCGCCCCGTGCGGCCATTCCCATCGTCGAACGGATGGATGGTCTCGAACTGTGCATGCACGAGCGCCGCCTGGACCAGAGGCGACAAGGTATCGTCGTTGATGGTTGTACAGAGATCCGAGAGCAGGCGATGAACCTCCTCCGGAGGTGGCGGCACGAAGTCGGCCCCACATGGGTTGTAGTCGTTCCCGCCGATCCAGTTCTGCTGCGTGCGGACGCGTCCAGCGATGCCCTTGTGTAGCGAGCGCTCGAGAAGGCGACGGTGGATCGCGATGATCTCCTCCACGCCGAACTGCTTCACGTTCGCTGCATCGTCCACGGCGAGAATCATGGCGTCGATGTTCGCCAGCAGCTCGAGCGCCGTCGGGCTCGGCGTGATTCCGGATTCGGCCTTCGCCTCCGCGCGCGCGAGCTCGCGCACACCGAGTCGCATCCCCTCGACTTTCGACGAAGCAATCGACTCGGTGCGGAGCAGGAGTCGAGCAAGCGGATCAAGGGCCGGCCCTCCCTCGTCATTGAGTCGGCGGATTGAATGCTCCGCCTCGGATACTAGTCCGCTCAGCTGGGCATCGAGCCGTACGGAGACCGAGGCAAGTCCGTCGGGAACGAACGCGTCGTACTCGCAGGCACGCTTGTATGACGCCGGCGCGTAGATGGTCGGATTGTAATGCCAGCTTCGCGAGATCAGGCGGCCAGGCATCTGGTCATCCGAGAGTGGGGAGACAGGTGGTAAGTTCCGACCGACCGGCTAGCAGCAAACCTGCCTGAATGAAACCAGAGGTTCGAGCATAGTGCCGTATCAATGCTAAATGGCACTACAGAGTCGGGCTAGTCCCGGATGCGCGAGCGCCGCCGCTCCGACAGCTAGCGGCGCTCCGCCCGATGACTGCCTGCCGGCGCTAACCCTTTCTCCTTCGGAGAGTTCCCCTCCCCGTCTCCAACGGGATCTCAAAACGGGTATACCTGCAGATTTCCCAGGAGGTGTGCCCGTGGAACGTAAGCTTCGCCGAGGAGCTCAAGGAGCCGGCGTTCGAGGCGAGGGAAGTGGTGGCGGGGAAGGACGGGCGGGCGCTCTCGCGTGACATTCTCCAGCTGACGCAGGAGGAGTTCTCCGCGGCGTTCAGGCACTCACCCATGAAGCGCGCCAAGCTGCGAGGACTGAAGCGGAACGCGGCCGTAGTGCTGGGGAACGTCGGGACGGCAGATGATGTGGACGTGCTCGCCACGGCGCTCGAGGATCCGGAGCCGCTCGTGCGCGAGCACGCGGCATGGGCGCTCGGGAGGATCGGTTGGCCCGGGGCACTCGAGGCGCTGCGGGCTAGATCGTTCGTCGAACCGGATCCCGCGGTCGCGGAGGAGGTCGTGGTGGTCCTCCCCGACCTGGAGCCGTGCACGGGTTCAGAATCGAAGCAGCACGACGCGTTCGGCATCATACGCGCCTAGCCGACCGTCTGCCTCTCGCTACGCCGCGCTGGGCTCCGGGAGGGGGCAATGCGAGCGACTGCGAGCAGGCGGCTGCTCATCCGCCGGAAAATCACGGAGTGGCTAGGGGTAGAGCAG
>DATCXG010000129.1:0-6053 GCA_036565945.1 Gemmatimonadaceae bacterium | reverse complement strand
CGACGTTGGACTCCACTACGCAGACGCTCACGCTCGCGAAATCGGAAGTCGTGGACGTGCGTCGCAGTCAGCTCTCGCGAGGGCGCACGATCCTCACCAGCGCCGGAGTGCTGGCGGGATTCGCGCTGCTCGTGCACGCTGTCGTACAGCTCACGAACCCGAATCCCGGCTCGGATCAGACACTGCCACCGCCCCCGCCGGCTGGAGCACGCGCGCCATCCGGCCATACACTGAGATTGCGTATACCCTTCCCATGAATGTGTCGAAGCATTCTCCGGTACTGGTGGCACTCCTGTGCGTTTGCCTCTTCGTTGGGTGCGCGGGCGCGACGGCGCGCTCCGGGAACGACCAGGGCAGATCGATGGTGTTGACGCGGGAGGATCTGGCCAGAACCAACTCGGACAATCTGTACGACGCTGTAGCGAAGCTCAGGCCCGAGTGGCTGACGAGTCGGGGGCCGACGTCGGCGACCGACATCACTCCGGCGTCCGCGGACGTATTCATGAATGGGACGCTCCTGGGCAAGGCCGACTATCTGCGCCAGATGCGCCTGCTGGATGTGAGCGAGGTGCGCTACTGGGATGCAGGGCAGGCATCCGCGCGATTCGGCATGGGCCACCCACGCGGGGTAATCGAGCTTATGCGCAAGTAGCGTCTCGCAATTAGCGCCCCCGAGCGACGCTGGCGATCGCCGCTGGCCATCCGATTCGAGGATGGCTGTGGCGGTCGCTGCCGGAGTAAACCACGAAGACTCAGGAGTAGAATGAACCGCACTTCTCGCTGCAGCGCGCACCTCTCCGCCACGGTCGCCGCGCTCCTGCTGGTGTCGCTCCCCCCTCTCACCGCGCAGGCGCAGTTCAACCGCGAGCCGGGAAAGTCCATCGGCACCGTCACCACGCAGGGGAACCTCATCGTCCTCACGCTGAACGATGACGCGCTGGGGCCGGAGAACATGTTCGATCTCGACCATCGCACCCTGCGCTTCACCCCCTCCAGCAGCGGCTACCGCGTGGAGAATCTGCCGCTGCGGTGGGATGCTGACTTCGGCGCCGAGATGCCGGGGAGCGAAGCGACGCTGAAGAGCTTTGCCTTCCCCTTCTCGGGGAAGAGCTGGCGCTCGATCTCCGTGGGAGTCACAGGGTCGATGACCTTCGGTGATCCGCCGGGCGACGGGCGCCGCGTAACGGCGCAGAGCATCGGCGATAGCCGCAACCGGGGTGGCGGGCTGTCGGTCGACAGGTTCGCCTTGTTGCAGGAAGCGGCGCCGGAGCTGATCAACACGGTGCCGGCGATCAGTGTCTTCTTCAAGCCGCGCATGTACGGCAAGCGCTTCCTCAAGGAGCGCTCCGACCGCGCGGTTGTCACCTGGGATCTCACCGAACCGGTTGGCGGCATCCAGGACATGACGTGGACGCCCACGGTGAATCGCTTCCAGGCGGTGCTTCACAAGGACGGAACGATCGAGCTGTCGTACAACGAGGTGCACGCGCAGGACGCCATCGTCGGTATCTATCCGATGGTCAGCGCGGGGAGAGAGAAGACGCTCGCCACCATCACCGCGGCAGCGAACGACGGCGTCGCTCCCAACCTCGACGTCACTAGCGTGAAGCTCGGTGCCGTGGATGGTCTCTTCCTGAAAGCGACCATCGGTACGCGCGGACCGGTACTCCCCGAGAGCGATTCGGCGATCGCGGGGGTCAGCTATCGCGTGTGTCTGAGCGCCACGAAGCCAGCCGGGGAGTGCTCGGCCGACGCGAGCTCCGGCACGGTGTGGACGATCGTGGGCACGCGCGCCCGAGGGGCGCGTGGCGCTCCGCGCAGCTATCGATACGCTGCCTTCGGCGCGGGTGTGCAGCCCGCGGTGAAGGTGGACGGGAAGAGCATCGCGGTGCAGGGAACGCTCCCCAATGAGCTGCGCGACGCGCGGCAGATCTTCGTGTCCACCGCGGTGCAGAGCTCCGCCAATCCGACGGCGGGCATTGGCCAGGGCCCGCCCGCGACGCCAGATCGGAATGCGCCGGCAACTGTCGACCAGACCACGCCGCAGCAGGTGAAGCTCTCGGGACTCGCGAGCCCCGCCCTAGACTTCTCGACCGTGAAGAAGCAGGACGGGCCCTTCCCCGTGGCGTACGAGAGCTTTCACTACGTGCGCTCGCCGAGGTCGGTGGATCTCACCTGCTCCGTCATCAACGCGCTCGGCGACAAGTTCGACATGCTGGCGTACTACTCCGACTTCCGCATCGACAACCCCGAAGCCGGTACGCCGAGCACCGGTCCGCTCGGCGGCGGCCCGGAGGGCGGCGCGGTCACCGGGATCGGCGCCGAGCAGAGAAACCTCTCGAGCTACTGCACGAAGGGGCGCTTCCAGTGGCAGTTCGTGCAGCCCGTGTTCGTCGGGGCCAACCAGATGGCGGAATACCCGCCCGAGGGGCTGACGGATGCCAATCGTCACAACATCGCCGCGTACACCCACCAGCTCGCCCAGCGGACGACCGACGGCAAGATTCCACCTTACGACTACGCGATCACGCAGATCGGTCACGAGATGGGCCATCGCTGGTCGGCGTTCGTGTCCGCTAAGGTGAACGGCGAGACGATAGTGCTCGGTCCAACGCACTGGGATAGAGGATTGCAGGCGCCGGTCCCGTTCCCGTATCAGCGCCCCGTGGAGGCGTCGGCGATGGGCGGCGGGGTCTGGCAGGACAACCTCGACGGCACCTTCACGCAGCTCGATGACAACTACTACGTCCCGGCGACAGGGTGGTCGTATCTGGATCTCTACCTCATGGGACTCGTGGCACCGAGCGAGGTGCCGGACTTCTTCATACTCAGGAACCTGAAGTCGGCTGGCGAAGACTCCAATGGGCATCCGATCTTCAGGGCGGACAGAACGAAAGTCACGATTCAGGACGTGATCGCGGTCGAGGGTCCGCGCGAGCCCGACGTGGATCATTCACAGAGGGACTTCAACACGGGAATGGTCGTCGTCGTGGAGCATGGCAAGACGCCGAGCAAGGAGCTGCTCGAGAAGGTGGACGGGATTCGCCTCCGGTGGATGGACTACTGGGAGACGACCACGGGCCATCGCTCGAGGATGACCACGAACCCGCGCTGACATGGCCAACAAGATCCCTCGTCGCACCTTCCTGCTGACCGCCCCAGCGACCGTCGGCGCGCTCGCGCAGGCGGTCAAGGGCGATCGCCCGGGCGTGCACGGACTGCTCGGCGACGCGCGCGACGCGTCGCCGGCCAACCTCGCTAGCCACGAACCGCCCAGCGCGGAGTACACGCCCGTCGCGGATTATCCGATCCGCCCGACGCCGTACTCCGCGGTCGCGATCAAGGACGAGTTCTGGCGTCCGAAGATCGAGAGAAACGCCGCGGTGACCATCCCGTTCGAGATGCGGAAGCTGATGGTCGCCGACGGGCACGGAGGGCTTCTGCGCGGCGTCCTCGAGGCGGCGATCATGTCACTCGCCGTGCACCCCGATCCCGCGCTGCACGCGCGGGTCGAAGAGTGCATACGGCGACTGGCGCGCGATCCGGCGCGCGCCGGCCGCAACGATGGCTTCGAGGTCGCCACCACGTACTATCGGATCACCGGGCGGCGAGAGTTGCTCGACCAGGCGATCAGCACGGCTGCGGTAATCGAGGAAGACTTCAGGGTGAACGACCCTCCCTTCTCCGGCGGCGAGCGCGACGCGATCAACTGCGTGCAGCTATATCGCGTGACGCACGACAAGCGGCATCTCGATCTGGCGAAGCACTACCTCGACATCCGCGGTCGCCCCGACTCGGTGGGCCGGAGCCGGCATAATCAGTCGTACGCCCCGGTGCTGGAGCAGCGCGAGGCGGTGGGGCACGCGGTGAACTGTGCGTCGCTTGCGGTGTCGCTCGTTGACGTCGGTGTGCTGACCGGGCTCCAGCCCTATATCGCCGCCGGGCAGCGGATGTGGCAGGATGCGGTGGATACCAAGTTCTATGTCACCGGTGGCATCGGGTCCACGGGGAACGAGGGCTTCGGGGAGCCGTACGTGCTGCCCAACATCGCCGCGTACGCCGAGACGTGCGCCGTGCTGATGTTCATCACGCTGAATCACCGGCTCTTCCTGGCGACCGGTGACAGCCAGTACATCGACGTGATGGAGCGCGGGATGTACAACAACGCGCTGAGCGGCGTCTCCACCACGGGCGACCACTTCTTCTACGTCAACAGGCTCTCGAGCGCCGGTGACGGTCGCGATCTCCGGTGGCAGCACGCCGCGCTCGAGTGCTGCCCGCCGAACTTTGTACGCTTCCTCGCGTCGATGCCCGGTCTGGTCTACGCGCAGGGCGAGCGCGACGCGATCTACGTCAACCTCTACCTCTCCAGCGAGGCATCATTCACGGTCGGCGGGAAGCCGATCTCGCTCTCTGTGAAGAGCTCGATGCCCTGGGAGGGGCACTCCGTGATCACCGTGTCGGCCCCCGAGCGAGTTGCCGGCGCGATCAAGTTGCGCGTCCCGGCGTGGGCGCGGGGGAAGCTGGTGCCGGGCGATCTCTACACGTACCTGGAACGGAGCAGTCGCCCCGTCCGCGTCGCCGTCAACGGGAAGAGCGTACCCGCAGTGCCCGATCGGTCGGGATATCTGACCATCGACCGCGAGTGGCGTGAGGGCGACAGGATCGAGATCGAATTCCCGGTCGAGGTGAAGCGCGTGAAGGCAGATGCGCGCGTGAGGGAGAACCGGGGACGGCTGGCGGTGGAGCGAGGCCCGATAGTCTACTGCGCGGAGTGGCCGGACGTGCCTGGCGGGCGGGCCCTCACTGCGCTCGTCGCCGAAACGGCCGAGCTGAAGCCTTCAGTGAACAAGTCGCTCGATGGCGAGGTGATAGTGCTCGACACCGTCGCGCGGCAGGTCACCGACGCGTCGGTCGCGGCGCAGCCGCTCCGATTCATTCCGTATCACCTCTGGGCCAATCGCGGCGCGGGAGAGATGAGCGTGTGGCTCTCCTCCAGGGAGTACGAGATAGGCGATGTGGGTCCGGCCGGGGGGCTGATCTTCTATATCAACCCGAATCACCGCCGCGATGGTTGGCGCTATCTGGAGGCTGCCCCATTCGACCAGAGCCTGGGTGCCAGATGGGGATGTTTTCGCCGGGCGATCCCCGGGGCCGCGGGCACTGCGATCGGAACCGGACTGCAGAACACGAAGGACATGCTCGCGGCCTGCGCGGAGTCCGGTAGCGCCGCCGATCTCTGTGCGCAGCTCAGCGTGAGCGGAGTGGGTGGCTGGTTCCTGCCATCGATGGACGAGCTGGCCGAGCTGTACCGGAATCTGAAGGCTAACGGGATCGGCGACTTTCGCGATGCCGGCATGGTCGACAACTGCCAGTACTGGGCGTCCACGCAGAACGACGCGGACATGGCGGGGCACATCGACTTCGCCGACAACGGGAGGCGGCACGGCGATGACAAGGACTTTCCGCGCCGGGTGCGAGCGATCCGCGCGATCTGAGGTGGGATCATCGCTCGCCGCCCTACGCGCGAGCATACCGAGCAGCTGGCGCGTCTGATCTCGGGCGCGAAGCTGGTGATCATTCCCGACGTGAGCCACAGCGGACCGCTACAGGACGCTGCTAGCTTTCACCGAGCCGTTCGTCAGTTGCTGGGTGACGGTCGCTGAAACGGATCCCACAGGGAGGTAGCGCCATGAATGAGATCGCCACGCTCTTTCGACAGCTATCGTCCGGAGTGTACGTCGTCGGGGCCGCGCAGGACGAGCGGCGTGATGCGTTCACGGCAGCCTGGGTGATGCAAACGTCGTTCGACCCGCTGCTGCTGGCGCTCGGTGTCAACCCGCAGAACGCCTCATACTCCCTCCTGCGCGCCAGCCACGCCTTCACGGTCAGCGTACTGAAGCGGGGACAGCTGGAGCTCGCCCGAAGATTCGGCACCCGGTCGGGGCGGGAGCAGGACAAGCTCGCGGGCATCTACTGGCACCCGGGGCGCAGCGGGGCGCCGATCCTGGATGGGGCGCTGGCGTACTTCGACTGCGAGCTGACGGAGACCC
>DATCXG010000443.1:0-4745 GCA_036565945.1 Gemmatimonadaceae bacterium | reverse complement strand
CTCGACGTCCGCGGCGAGATCGACCGGATCGGTCAGGAGCCAACGCAGCGTCTGGCCAACCGGTTCAGGATCCACGATCGCGCCGCGCACGTGGAGCTGAGTCGCTAGCTGCGTGAGATGCACAGTCTCTGGATCCAGGGGCTGAGAGAGGCGGAGCACTATAGGCACGGCCGGGAATCGACGACGGATGCGGTGCAGCCCCTGCCTGAGCGACTCGACCGAGCACGGTCGCTGGCGAACCTCCAGGCCGAAGATGGTGCCCGGGCTCAGCTCGTGCGGACGGAGGCGATCGGCGTCACTGGCCGGGGCGAAGCACGCGTACGGCGGCGTGATAGGAGAGACTGTGAGCGCCAACGGTTGTCTGCACGAGAGCGCAGCCGGTCGCGCATACAAGACGCGTGTGGACACGTAGTCTCAGGGATAAGATCCGGCTGGCGGGCTGCTGCTGTGGTATCGAGCTCCATCCGACCGACGATCGCGCACGTCGGGGCGCTGCAATTACCAAGCTAGGAGCTGCCGGCTGCGCGATCTTCGGTGGAGCTGCGATGCGTGGCAGCTAGGTCGTGTACGCCGATCTCGGTCCCGTTGTCGACGCCCGCGCACCAGTGGAGACATTCGTGCCGGCTCGGATCGATTCGCGTATCGGGTGAAGTCGCTCTCCGTGGCCGTGAGTATCCTGCTGATGATCGAGGTCGCTATGGAGCACCTCGATGTTGACCCCGGCCTCGGCGATCCGGCGGGTCAGCGGGTCGAGCTGCCCAGGCAGGTCCTGGCTCAGTGGCCGCCGGACTGGAGGGACTACTACGCGCTGGTGGCGTGGCGATTCGACGCGCCGGACTCGGTCCGCCTGACCGACTGCCTTGCCCACGCACGCTCGTGTCAAACGCTCGCTGACACGGGACGTCATGCAGAACTGATTCGGCGGCCGCATCCGCGTCAGTTTCCCCTATGACAATGGTGCTGGTCAGGCCCCAACAACGGTCCGGTTCCACCACTCCGAGGGGAACTACCAGGGGTACATCGAGGATCTCCGGAGGCGGAAGGGGCCGGAGGCGGACCAGCCGCATCGCATAGCGTATAAGTTGGTGTGCGGGTAGGGAGGCCGCGAAGCCACATCTCTCCATTATCCCCAGACTCCTTACGGATCCAATGCCCAATCCCCACTTGCATCTTCAGGCCGACAGGCTCTACCACTTCGATGCGCGCGGTATTGCCAAGCGCTTTCGTCATGCCGCGATCTTCGGTGCGCTCGATGCGCTGGTTCCGGGCGATACCATGCGGTTCCACAACGATCACGACCCGCTCCCGTTGCTCGATCAGCTTCGCGCGCACTACGGCGACCGAGTCGTGATCATGTATGTCAGTCGCGAGCCGGGTGACATCACCATCGATTTCGCGGTCACCGAGGGATCGCGGGCTGCCACGCCCGCGCGTCCTTGAATCACCGCTCATCGTCTCCTTAACAACCGCGCTCGCAGGCTGACCGGCGATGCGCCAGCGGGCTGACAAGACACTCGATGCACTTCGCCTACTTTCATGCTCCCTGGTGCGGCGTCTGCCACGAGAAGGCACCGGTCGTCGAGGAGATCGCCGCTTCCGCGAAGTTGGAGCTACAGCGCTGGAACATAGAAGAAGAGACCGGGCGTGCGGAGGCGGACCGCAGACGAATCAAGACCGTCCCAACGCTAGCACTGATTCACGGCGAGCGCGTACCGTTCCGGTTGATCGGTCGGATGATCACTCCCGAGAACGTGCAGTACCTGCTGGAGCGGTTCTCCACCGAGGGTTCCTGAAACGGGCTTGCAGAAGCGCGGGTCGACTCCCTGTCGGTTCGGACCGCTGCCCCTCGTCGCCTGGATGGCTGCGCGCATCGCGCTGCCTCACCATCCGCCCAAGGAGGTCCGGCATGGCCATTCAGAAGATCACTCCCCAGACGAAAGCGCTTGCCCAGGATCTTCACGAGTGCTGCCGGCGCCGGCGTGGGGCCATCGCTGCGCGGCGTCGCACAACGGGGGTGGTGTTATCCGAAATGGCTGATGATGCTGGCGAAACGCAGCGCGGCTCCGCGAAGCTTCCTGGCTGCCGGAAGCGCAGCGGAGAAGCTCGAGTTCTCGACGTAGCTCCGAGTTGCAGCGTGTCTCCTACTCTGTCGGATGCGCCCCGAGAGCACTCGCGCGATCGGACTGCCCGGCTCTCGATCATCGAGGAAGCTCACGATCTCCTCCACGAACGCCCTGTCGTTATCGGTCGCCACGGGCAACAATCCGTCGAAATTGGCAGGCAGATGGTTGGGAAGGGTAGTGGCTTGTGAAAGCATTCCCAGCGCCGCGAGCGTGACCATCGTCCGGATGCACTTCTTGCATCGGCCACAGTTCCCCGGCCCAGCGCGGTTGCGAAGACAGACGCGGAGATGTTGCAGGGCGAATGGGTCGCCAGCGATCGCCGCGGTTTTCTCCACGCGAGTCACCTCGCAGCCATCATGCACGACCTCGAGGCTCTCCGTAGACCAGAGTGGATCGAGCAGCGGGTGAGATCCCCAGGGGAGAAGGTGCCTGAACGAGTGGGTGGAGGGGATGAGAATTCGCCTGAATCCCGCGGCCAGCGAGAGCCCGATGGAGGCGAGGCCGGCACCATGGTAATACATGCTCCACGACAGCGGGAACACGCTGCGGATGTTGGTACGTCCGAAGACGACATCCAGCTCGTAATGATCGGCCGTGCGCCGGATATCGTCGCGTAGTAGACCGACCTCGACGCTCTGCTCGAGCGGTTTCTCGACGCCCTCCATGTGCACGAGATGCGTGAGGCGGGGCGCCTGTACGGAGCCGGTCTCCCCGGCGTGCTTGAGGCAGGTGTAGAAGGAATCGACGCCGCCCGAGAAGAACGACGCCGAAGTTCCCTGCGTCGACGTAACGGAGTCATCTGCGTTTCTCGGCGTAGCGCTTACCGGTACGCGGCGTAACTCCGACCACCACTGGGTAAGGATCGTCTGGACAGTGTCCAGTGCAGCGTGGAGCTTAGCGGAGATGGCGGGGACGATCTCGAGTGGATCGGATCGCGCCATGCACGGGACGAGTAGCGCGGGGACGAACGCATCCGCGGATTCCCGCAGGAGCGATGCACTATCCCGGGGGTACTCGTACATCAGCTCGACGGGCTCACGCCCCTTGCCGCGTTCGACCGTCGCGACCAGGCGCGAGTACCGAGCGTCCTGCCTGACGGCAACAGCTGCCAGTCTCATCATCGTTCGCCACACCTCCAACCGCCGCCGCCGTCCGATCACTGACACGTGCGGGATGCTCCGTCGCGATCGGGCCGCCTCTCCGTGGGGCACCATCGACCGGGCCCATCACGGCATCTCGCGTTGGACGTCGCGCGTGCTGCGACGTTAGCCGACTCCTCCGTCGACTCGCGTCGACTGCTTACGTTCGGCGGGCGACAGATATATGGGGAACAATACGAAATTGCAAGCCTGCCGCCTTCGACGATCAGCTCGTCGTGAATGCTCGGGGCCGGTGCACGCCGGCGAGGATGTACAGATCCATCTCACAGCGCCGCGCGTCGTCGGGATCGCCCCACCTACTCTTCAGCGTACCGGTGGCGGCAGTGAAGAACTGATCGCCTTCGGCCACGATGCGGCGCTGCACGCCCGACCAGCTGCGAACGAACGCCATGAGCTGATGGAAGCTCCAGTCGGAGTGCATCCCGATGGGTGGCGGCTCGATCCGATCGAAGGGGAAGGGGACGTCGCGGTATCCGTCGTGCAGCAGCTTCTTGCGAGGCGGCCAGTACGGAGCGATGAAGCGTTCCACGCTGCGCTCGAACTCCGCGTCGAACTCCGGCGAGACGCGCAGGTGGTCGTAACCCCAGGCAGCGATCACGCCGCCTGACCGCAGCACTCGCTTGACCTCCGGGTAGAACCGCTCGTGGTCGAACCAGTGAATCGCGCTCGCGACGCATACGGCGTCGAAGTAGCGCGACGGGAAGCCGCTCTCCTCCGCGGAGCAAACGGCGTAAGTTATGTTGGGTCTGGCGACCGAGTTGGCGATCTGGTCCTCGCTGGCATCGGTGGCCTCGACATCCGCGAAGTAGCGCGCGAGACCGATCGCAGCCTGGCCGTTGCCGGTCGCGCAGTCCCACGCTCGCTCGCGCGCAGGAGCGATGGATGCCACGAAGCGGAAGAGCTCCTCCGGGTAGCTCGGCCGTGCGGAAGCATAGAGCCTGGAGTGGTCGGAGAAGTAATCGTGGAAGCTCACGGTTGCGCACCTCCATGGGCACGGCGGGAAGATCGGCTAATCGGGTATAATGTCCGCAACCATGCGACTCCTACACTGGGTCCTGCGTGTCACCATCCTCCTAACGTGCGCCAGTGCACTCGCGCACACCGCTCACGCGCAGAAGCCGATTCCAAGGGACTCCGCGTTGCTCTTCGCACTGCTGCCCGGCCACGGCGTCGCGTCTGTTCCTCCCGAGGTGCGGACGCGAGTGCTCGCGGATCGAGCCACGCTACGGCTCTACGCTAGCCTCCTGGAGCGGCGCGTGCAAAGCGCGTACAGATGGGATACCGCCACAGTCATCTGGTGGCTGGCAGAGAGTGGCGATCCGGCGTACGTGCCGATCTTTCTCAAGTTTGCGAGACCCACCGCTCATTTGGTCCAGTTTCAGATGGCGGTCTACGGGCTCGCCCGCAGCGCGTCGATCGATACTGCGGCGCGGCGCTTACGTGAGCTCGTTCGCACCCAGCA
>DATCXG010000437.1:0-4819 GCA_036565945.1 Gemmatimonadaceae bacterium | reverse complement strand
TACCGGCTCCTCCACGATCGAGAACGCGCAGCCGATCCTCGTGAGGTTTCGGGGCGGCTATATCACGCTGGCCCACAACGGCAACCTCGTCAACGCTGCGGAGCTTCGCCGCGACCTCGAGGCGGCCGGCTCCATCTTCAGCTCCACCATGGATTCGGAGGTGCTGGTCCATCGGATGGCTCGCTCGAAGGCCACGCGACCCGAGGAGCAGCTCGCCGAGGCACTGCAGGGAGTGGAAGGCGCCTACTCACTCGTCGTAGCGAGCGCCGATACCCTGATGGCCGCGCGTGACCCACGTGGCTGGCGACCGTTGTCGATCGGAACGCTGGGCGGCGCGATCGTGTTCGCATCCGAAACGTGCGCGCTGGATATGGTTGGAGCCACCTACCTGCGCGATGTCCACCCGGGCGAGATCGTCACCGTGGATGCGAGTGGACTGCACTCGGTGCAGGCTGTCCAACCGATCGAGAGCCGTCGCTGCGTGTTCGAGTACGTGTACTTCGCACGACCCGACAGCCGTATCTTCGGCGGCTCGGTGGATCGGGCACGACGTGCCCTGGGGCGGCAGCTCGGTCGCGAGTGCCCCGCTCCGGGGGCCGACTTCGTATTCGGCGTGCCCGATTCCGCCAACGCTGCCGCGCTGGGCTATGCCGAAGAGACCGGCCTCCCTCTGGAATTTGCGCTCATCCGCAATCACTACGTGGGTAGAACGTTCATACAACCATCGCAGGAGGGGCGGACGCGGAAGGTGAAGATGAAGTACAACGCTGTTCGCGAGGTCCTCGAGGGCAAGAGCGTGGTGATGGTCGATGACTCGATTGTTAGAGGTACCACGACGCGCGGCTTGATAAAACTGATCCGCGCCGCTGGGGCTCGCGAGATTCACATGCGCATTGCCTCGCCTCCCGTCACCAACCCCTGCTACTACGGGATCGACATGCCATCGCGCGATGAGCTGATCGCGGCCAACCTCACGGTGGATGAGATAGCACGGCATGTCGGGGTCGACTCGCTCGGCTATCTGTCGCTCGATGGCATGCTCGCTTCCGTGCCAGATGGTCCGCACGGATTTTGCCATGCATGTTTCTCAGGTGACTATCCCACGGCCCCTCCCAGCGATCCCAGCAAGCTCAGGTTCGGATGCGGCTGCTAGATACGGATGCCAGGCAACCGATGAACGATGTGAGATAGCGGAATTCGCGCGCGCCAGGCTTCGTCTCCATGATTCGTGGCCGCTGCCACGGGCTGTAGCTCGCATTTCCGGCGGCGCCACCATCTCTCACAACGAGGCATCACCACGTGGCTCAACTCGTCTATTTCTTCGGTAACGGCAAGGCCGATGGCACTCGCCACATGAAGATGGATCTCGGCGGGAAGGGTGCGAACCTCGCCGAGATGACCAACCTCGGGGTGCCGGTGCCGCCTGGCTTCACCATCGCGTGCGCCGCCTGCACGGACTATCTGCAGAACGGCCAGGTGCCAGCAGACCTGCGAGATGACGTGGCAGCGCAGTTGAGCAGACTGGAGGAGGCATCCGGGCGCAGCTTCGGGGGTGCCGAGACGCCGCTCCTCGTGTCCGTAAGGTCGGGGGCGCCGATCTCGATGCCGGGCATGATGGAGACAATTCTGAATCTGGGCCTCAACGATCGCACGGTCCTCGGGCTCGCGCGCCAGAGCGGCAATGCCCGTTTTGCGTACGACTCCTACAGGCGCTTCATCCAGATGTATGGCGATGTCGTGCTGGGGATCCCGAGTCAGGACTTCGAGCACCTCCTCAGCGCCAAGCGCCTCACCGCTGGAGTAGCCACCGACGCCGAGCTCGACGAGGAAGCACTGCGCAATCTCGTCGAGGAGTACAAGGCCGTCATCCATGCCGGCACCGGTGCCGAATTCCCCATGGATCCCCAGGTGCAGTTGTGGGGAGCCATCGAGGCTGTGTGGAAATCGTGGATGCTGAAGAAGGCGATCGACTACCGTCGAGTGAACTCCATCCCCGAGACCCTGGGCACTGCGGTGAACATCGTAGCCATGGTCTTCGGCAACATGGGGGACGACTCCGGAACCGGCGTGGCATTCACACGTGATCCGTCCACGGGCGAGAAGCGCTTCTATGGCGAGTTTCTCGTGAATGCTCAGGGTGAGGACGTGGTTGCCGGAATTCGCACTCCGCTGGAGATCCAGGAAATGGCCACCCAGTTACCTGGCGCCTACAAGGAGCTGGTGGCAACGCAGGAAAGGCTCGAGCAGCATTTCCGGGATATGCAGGACATCGAGTTCACCGTGGAGCGCGGCAAGCTCTATCTGCTCCAGACCAGGACCGGCAAGCGCACCGCCGCGGCCGCGGTTCGGATAGCCGAGGAGATGGTCACCGAAGGATTGATCAGCCGTACGGAGGCGTTGAAGCGAGTGGAGCCGGAGCAGCTCGATCAACTGCTCCATCCGGTGATAGATCCCTCCGAGAAGGCGCGGCCAATAGCGACTGGGCTCCCGGCGAGCCCCGGCGCGGCGAGTGGTCGCGCGGTGTTCGATCCCGATGCGGCCGAGCAGCGTGCCGCCGCAGGCGAGCGCGTGATCCTCGTTAGAGAGGAGACCACGCCCGAGGATTTCCACGGCATCGTCGCCGCGCGCGCGGTACTCACCGCGCGGGGCGGCATGACGAGTCACGCCGCCGTGGTGGCCCGCGGAATGGGGAAGTGCGCGATAGTGGGTTGCACAGCCATCCACGTCGACGCGGAGCATCGGCGCTTCAGCGTGGACGGCACGCATGTGAACGAGGGCGACTGGATCACGCTCGATGGTGCGACAGGCCGCGTATTCCTCGGCGATCTACCCACCACGCCGAGCGATGTTGTGCGTGTGCTTTCAGGACGCATGCGAGGCTCGGACTCGCGGATCTATCTCTCGTTCGCTCGGCTTCTGAAATGGGCTGACGAAGCCCGCGTCCTCAGCGTGCGCGCCAACGCCGACACACCGCAGGATGCACGGACCGCGCGCGCCTTCGGCGCCGAGGGGATCGGGCTCTGCCGCACGGAGCACATGTTCTTCGAGGGCGACCGCATCACGCCCATGAGGGAGATGATAGTGGCGCGCGACGAGGGCGGCCGTCGTCGAGCGCTGGCCAAGCTGCTGCCCATGCAGCGGCAGGATTTCGAGGGGATCTTCGAAGCGATGGATGGTCTTCCCGTCACCATTCGTCTGCTCGACCCACCGCTTCATGAATTCCTTCCCCACGGCGCCGAGGACACCCGGCAGCTCGCGCGCCAACTCGGCATGCCGCGCGAAGAGCTCAGCCAGATTATCGAGACATTGCGGGAGAGCAACCCGATGCTCGGCCACCGCGGATGCAGACTCGGTGTCACCTTTCCTGAGATCACGGAGATGCAGGGGCGGGCTATCTTCGAGGCGGCTGTGAAGGTGAAGCGGCGCGGCGTTGACGTTCGGCCCGAGATCATGGTGCCGCTCATCGCTACGGTGAACGAGTTCCGCAACCAGCGCGCCATCATTGACGCCGCCGCCAGCCAGGTGCTTGACGCGCTGCATGAGGAGATGCACTACACCGTGGGGACGATGATCGAGCTGCCGCGCGCGGCGCTCCTGGCTGATGAGATAGCAGCCGAGGCAGACTTCTTCTCGTTCGGCACCAACGATCTGACTCAGACCACGTTCGGCCTCAGCCGAGATGACGCTGGCCGCTTCCTACCGGCCTATGTGGAGCGCGGCATCCTCCCGGAAGACCCCTTCCAGGTGCTCGACCAGGCGGGCGTTGGTAAGCTCGTACGTTTCGCCGTTACCGAGGGGCGGCGGGTGCGGCCCGATCTCAAGATCGGAATCTGCGGCGAGCACGGTGGTGAGGCTCGCTCCGTACGGTTCTTCCATGACACGGGTCTCAACTACGTCTCCTGCTCTCCGTACCGGGTTCCCATCGCCCGTCTGGCCGCCGCACGCGCGGCACTCGCGGCACGCGACTGATCATCCTGGGCCAGGGCCGCGCTTCCGCCCGGGATGATCGCGCTGCGCGGCGGTCGCCCCGGGATGCCGCTCAGGACGATCCTCGTGGCGCGCCAGGAATTTCTGCTCGAGACGGACTGGGAAGTGCTTCACCAGTCTGCGGCGACTCGGCCGCCGCAGGCTGGATCGGTACCTCGTAGACGAAGATCGATTTCCCGGTGCCGTCTTTCCGCAGGAGCGGGAGCGACACGTTGAAAACCGGGACGCCACCCGCCGTATGGCCGCTGAACGTACCCGAATGTGCGTGGCCGTGGAAAGCCACCGTGCAGCCGTAGCGGTCCAGTGCCTCCGCCAGTCGGTCGGTACCCAGATATGGGTAGATGATCTCCGGCTCACCCAGCACCGTGGCGAGAATGGGCGCGTAGTGCATCACGGCGATGCGGATGGGAGTGGAGAGGCGCCGTAGCGCGAGCTCGAGCGCCTGTACCTGCGCGAGCGTTGCATTGACGAACGCCTTTGTCTCCGGCTCCCCGAACGACGTGAGCGTCCCTCGCCCGAAGCCGCCCATGAAGCCCTTCACCCCGGCGAATCCCACCTCATCGGAGAGCTGGAAGGCATCGCCATCGAGGAGATGTATCCCGCGCGAATGGAGCTCCGCGCTCCCTTCGACCACCTGGTTCGATTCGTAGTCATGATTTCCGAGAACTCCGACGATCGGAATCTTCACATCGGCCAGCTCGCCGATGACAACCTTGAATTCGGCCAGTTCACCACGGCGAGTCATGTCGCCGGTCAGTACGAGTACGTCGGCATGCGAGTTGGCCCCGGCAAATAGCTCGCGATACACTCCCGCATCGGCCACACCACAGTG
>DATCXG010000431.1:0-6294 GCA_036565945.1 Gemmatimonadaceae bacterium | reverse complement strand
CGCTCCAGCGCGAGGTGGCGGCCGCGAAGCCGAGCCTGATCCTGTTCGGCGGCTCCGGAGCGCGGGCTACCGACGTCGCGCTCGCCGTCAATGCGCTGAACCAGCAGCTCGGCAACGTGGGAGTGACGGTTCTGCCTTCGCAGCCCATCCTCAACTTCGAGGGGATAGCATCGGATGCTGACCTCGCGGCTGGTGTGGAGCGCATGCGCGCGGGCCAGGTGCCGTTCCTGATGGTGCGCGGGGTGAACCCCATGTTCACCCTTCCGAGCTCCGCCAAGGTGGCCGAAGCGCTCGCGAAGGTGCCGTTCAAGGTGAGCTTCTCCAGCTATCCTGACGAGACCTCGGAGCTCTGCGACCTGGTGCTCCCTGACCATCATCCCATTGAATCGTGGGGTGATGCTCAGCCGCTTCTCGGCGTGATCTCGATACAGCAGCCGGGGATGGACCCGGTGTACGACACCCGCCAGACCGCCGACGTTCTGATCGATCTCGCCAAGGGGAACCAGCGCACGGCCGCGCGGTACACGGCGGCGAATTACATGCGCTGGCTCATCGAGAACTTTCCTGGTGGCACCGACGCCTTCAACGGAGCGCTGCAGAAGGGGATCGGGAGCGGCAACATCCCTCGTCGCGCGACGCCGCCAGCAGCCGCGGTGGCTGCGCCGGCGCCCGACATCGAGACGACGAGCGGGGACTTCTATTTCGTTGTCTATCCTTCCGCGACGCTCGGCGATGGGAGCGGAGCCAACAAGCCGTGGCTGCAGGAGCTCCCCGATCCGGTCACCAAGATCTGCTGGCAGTCCTGGATAGAGATCAGTCAGCGGACAGCGAGGAAGCTCGGCATCGATTCCGGCGATGTCCTGCGCATCGAGACACCGGATGGTGCTGTCCAGGCCCCCGCGTACGTCTTCATGGGGATTCAGGACGACACGGTGGCCATGGCGTTCGGCCAGGGGCACTCGACCTACGGACGCTACGCCCAGGGCGTGGGCGTCAATCCCGGCACGGTACTGCCCGTGGGCTTCGACCCATCCTCGGGCGCATTCGCCTGGACTGGCACCAAGGTGAAGGTGACCAAGGTCGAGGAATTCCTTCCGCTCGTCACCACCGAGGGATCGGCACGCCAGCACGGCCGCGGTATAGCACAGGCCGTGCGAGTGGATGAGCTAGCGAACCTGGGGACGGAAGAGGAAGAGCACGACATGCCGGGGCGTCCCTCGCAGGAGTATCTGCCCGGGTTGCGCGCGCCCATGGCGGCCGATGCGATGGGTGACCTGGCAGGCTCTCGGTCGCGCATAGAGAAGGGCATGTACTCGCCGGACCACCCGAGCGGGATGGCCAGGCGTCGGTGGGCGATGACTATCGACCTCGCCCGCTGCACCGGATGTTCGGCGTGCGTCACCGCGTGCTACGCGGAGAACAACCTCCCCACGGTGGGAGCACCCTACCAGACGACCCACACCGCATACCTGCACGGTGTAGCGGGCGGGAATATTCTCAAAGGGCGCGAGATGAACTGGATTCGTCTCGAGCGCTACTGGGAGGGCGGGGAGGATGGCGGAGACTTCGAGCCGCGCTTCGTCCCCATGTTGTGCCAGCACTGCGGCAACGCGCCGTGCGAGCCGGTATGCCCGGTGTACGCCACCTATCACTCCCCCGACGGCCTCAACGTCCAGGTCTACAACAGGTGTGTGGGTACGCGGTACTGCTCCAACAACTGCCCTTACAAGGTTCGTTACTTCAATTGGTATGGCTACGGCGAGCCGGCTCGGCCGCAGTACGCGTGGCCCGAGCGCATGAACTGGCAGCTGAACCCTGACGTGACGGTGCGCGGCAAGGGCGTGATGGAGAAGTGCACCTTCTGTGTGCAGCGCGTCCGTGAGTCGGAGCATCGCGCGAGGGCAGACGGACGCGAGGTGGCGCCCGATGAGTTCACGACAGCGTGCGCTCAGGCGTGCCCATCGAAGGCCATCGTGTTCGGCGACGCCGCAGACGATGAGTGGACGGTGGCGAAACTGGCCCAGGACCGTAGAGCATACCACGTGTTCCACAAAGAGCTCAACACATTTCCCGCGGTGGTTTACTTGAAGAAAGTCACTCACCCGGCGCCATCCGCGCCGGCCGCGGAATAGCGAGGCGCACATGGCGAGTGTTGTACCAGCCGCGGCCAGAGCGCGTCCGAACATCGCATCGGCGAACGTCGGGCTCCCGGCCGTTCAGAATTACACCCAGGTAACCGACGAGATAATCGGTACCCTGCGGCCTACCGGTACGTGGTTCGCGTCGCTCTGCTTCGCGATCTTCTGCGTTCTGATCGGTGCGGTCGCGTGGACGTACCAGATTTATATGGGGCTAGGAGTCGCAGGTTACACGCCGCCGGTGATGTGGGGCGTCTACATCGTGACTTTCGTCTTCTGGATTGGTATCGGGCACGCGGGAACGCTGATCTCGGCGATTCTGTACCTCTTCCGCGCGGGCTTCCGAACTACCATCTACCGTTGCGCGGAAGCGATGACGGTGTTCGCCGTCATGACGGCGGGCCTCTTCCCGATCCTGCACCTGGGACGACCCTGGAAGTTCTTCTGGCTCATCCCGTACCCCAACTGGCGGCTGATCTGGCCACAGTTCAAGAGCCCGCTGATATGGGACGTGTTCGCGATCCTGACCTACCTCACGGTGTCGGCCACGTTCCTCTACATAGGACTCGTCCCCGATCTGGCCGCGATGCGGGACCGGGAGAAGAACCCGATACGCAAGCAGTTGTACAGCGTCCTCTCGCTCGGTTGGCGCAACTCCGACCGCGAGTGGCGTCACTTCGCTCGTGCCTACCTCTTCCTCGCGGCCTTCTCCACCCCGCTGGTGCTCTCGGTGCACTCGGTGGTGTCGTTCGACTTCGCGATGTCGCTGGTGCCGGGCTGGCACGCTACGCTCTTCGCTCCTTACTTCGTAGCCGGAGCGATCTTCTCGGGGATCGGGATGGTATTCACCATCATCATCCCCATCCGGCGCTGGTTCGGTCTCAAGAAGTACGTGACCCTCAACCACCTCGACGCCGCGGCTAAGCTCTGCCTCTTCACCTCGCTCGTTGTCGGTACCGCGTACCTCGTCGAGTTCTTCATTGGCTGGTACAGCGGCAGCGAGATGGAGCAGTCATACTGGTGGGATCGTGTGTTCGGACAGTGGTGGTGGGCCGCGTGGATCATGCTCACCTGCAACACGATCCTTCCCCTCTCGCTCTTCTCGCAGAAGTTGCGGCGCAGCACGACCTGGCTCTTCATCCTCTCGATTTTCATCAATCTGGGGATGTGGTTCGAGCGCTTCGTGATCTTCGAGCCGGCACTGTCGCACGAGTTCGAGCCGTGGCAGTGGACCGCATACGCGCCTACATACATAGACTGGGCGATCCTGCTGGGAAGCTTCGGCTGGTTCTCGATGTGGTTCCTGCTGTTCGTCAAGAACCTCCCCGTCATAGCTATCGCCGAGGTGAAGGAGATTGTGCCGCCGGCGCTGAGCACCGATCACCCGGTGGAGGGAGTCTCTATGTCGGGCATGCACCTGGAGTTGGAGCCGGAGACGCCGGGGGAGCGCGACTGATGGAAGGAATCGTCGGAGTATTTCACAACCTCGACTCGACCGTCGACGCGATCAGGTCATTGAAGAAGATGCGCGCCGGCGATATCACGGTGTACACTCCTGCACCGCGACATGAGATCGAGCACGCCGTCGACGCGGGACCGAGCCCCGTTCGGCGCTACACGCTGATCGGTGGCCTTCTGGGCGCCAGCTTCGGGTACTGGATCCCCATCTGGGTTTCCGACTACTGGCCGCTCGTGGTGGGCGGGAAGCCAGTGCCGTCGTGGGTGCCATACACCATCATCAGTTTCGAGCTGATGGTGCTTATCGGTTCACTAGCCACGGTGCTGGGGCTGTTCGTACACGCTCGCTTTCCGAAAATCACTATGACCGTAGGCTACGATCCGCGATTCAGCGACGGCGATTTTGGCATATGGGTTCAGTGTCCACCCGACCGGCAGAAGGACGTGACCGGTACGATGGAGCGGCACGGGGCGGTGGAGGTGCGCGGTGATCGCTAGAGAGAGCTTGGCCGAAGCAATGCGGCCCGGAGAACGGCCGCGCGAGTGGGCGTTCGTGCGCACGTCTGCCTCGGCGTCACGCCCCTGGATCCGACAGGCGATGATGCTGATCGCGCTGCCTGCCATCCTGGGCGCGTGCTCATGGTTCAGCGACTTCAAAGAGCAGCCCAAGATCGAGCCGTGGGAGGCCGAATACGCTGGCAACGACACCACGCCGTTCCGCGGAAACCCTCTCTACTCGGTTCCCATCACCGGTCAGCGGGTTCCAGCCTACGTCGTGTCTCACCTCGGCAGTATGACCTGGGCGCCAGGCGCGACACCGTCCATGGCAACGCTCGACTCGATGTCGGGCCTCGTGAACCCCACGCCTATCAGCCCGCGATCCCTCGACAACGGGCGCAAGTACTACCAGATCAACTGTGAGGTCTGTCATGGTGCCGCGGGGCGGGGGAATGGCCCGGCGGTGGCGTACAACGTTCCAGCGCCGAACCTGCTCACCGACCTCACCAGGAACCGGACCGACGGCTACCTCTACGGGATCATCCGCAACGGCCGGAACTTCATGCCCACCTACGACCGCATAGAGGACATGGACCGGTGGGATGTGGTCAATTATATACGGGCTCTGCAGGGTGGGGTGCCTGGCGTGGTTGCCGATACTGCGCCGGCCGGGTATCCGGGTGAGAATGGTAAGACCGTGCCGGGACCGACGCGCACGGCACCCACCCGTCCAGCTCCGTACCGTCCACAGGATGTGGCTGCTCGGAGGTCCACAGCCGCAGATACAACGCCGCCAGCGGCGCAGGGCGCCGCAGCCGCACCCCAGGGAGCACGCCCGTGAGTACGCACAATCTCGACACGCCCGATCGCGAGGAGTTGGTCGCATCCACCTCACGGCCAATGCCGCGGGCATTCACGGTGGTGAGCGCGATCTTCGCGATCATCGGAGCGCTGGTTTTCATCGTCGGAGCGTTCAGCGGTGAGAGCCGGGTCTGGCAGGCGCTTCATTTCAACTGGCTCTTCTTCGCCAGTGTCTCGCAGGCCGGCGTGGTGTTCGTGGCGGTGCAGCGGATCACCACCGCGCGGTGGTCGCGGCCGGTGGTGCGGCTTCTGGAAGGCTACGTCGCCTTCCTACCGGTGGCGTTCCTTCTCCTGGTGCTGATCTTCCTCGGCGGTAAGCATGTATTTCCCTGGGCGGTGCATGAGGTACCGATTCCTGAGAAGCGCCTCTACCTGAATTACGGTTTCGTAGCTGCCCGCGATCTGGTGATGTTCGCGATCCTCACAGCGCTGAGCGTCTGGTACGTGTACACATCGGTGCGGCTGGACGTGGGGCTCGTACCCGAGTCTGGCGCCGCCTGGGCGCGCGGGATTCGTGCCCGGATGCGCCGCGGGTTTGGCGAGGAGCGTCGCGAGATTCACTCGACGCATTCGCTCCAGGGGAAGCTGTCCATCTGGCTCTGCATTCTGTTCAACTTCTTCTTTATCGTTCTCTCGTGGGACCTGTCGATGTCTCTGGATCTTTTCTTCCAGAGCACCATGTATGGGTGGTGGTTCTACATGGGAGCGTGGGTGGCCGCTCTCGCATCGTGGTCGATACTGACCATGTGGTGGCGCGCACACCTGGGCGCGGAAGACATCATCACCGAGGATCACTTCCACGACCTCGGTAAGCTCACCTTCGCGTTCACGGCGTTCTGGGGCTACCTGACTTTCGCGCAGTACCTGGTGATCTGGTACGGGAACATGCCTGAGGAGACGCACTGGTTCCGGCTGCGACTCATAGAGCCCTGGACGGCAGGAACGATCGCGGTGGTGATCCTGGCCTTCGTCATTCCTTTCTTCGGACTGCTCTCCCGTGCCGCGAAGGTCTACCTACCCACCTTCTTTGCGTTCGCTCTGAGCAGCGTGGTTGGAATCTGGATTCTCCGTTACGTGGAGGTCTATCCGTCGCTCCACTACAAGGAGGTCAATGCACCGTTCGGACTCTGGGAGATCGGGATAGCGCTCGGCTTCCTGGGCCTGTGGGGTCTCTGCTACCGCGCCTTCATGGATGCGTTCCCTCGCGTGCGTGTTGCACTGATAACATCGCCGTACCGCGACGAGGTGCAGGTGCCGGTGAATCCGGATACTATGGAGCCGCTTCCTGCCCACGAGTAGATCGTCAGGTTCAGCTCCTGAGTGCTGATCGAATGGGGCC
>DATCXG010000400.1:0-5089 GCA_036565945.1 Gemmatimonadaceae bacterium | reverse complement strand
AGGTCATGCTGGAGGCGGGGCTGCCGCCGCAGGTGATCCAGCTCGTGCACGGCCTGGGAGAGGACGTGGGGGCTGCCATCGTGAAGCATCCCTCGGTGTCGCTGGTCTCCTTCACCGGTTCAACCGAGACCGGGCGCCTGGTGGGCGAGGTATGCGGGCGGATGCACAAGCGGCTGTCGCTCGAGATGGGCGGGAAGAACGCCCAGATAGTGCTGGACGATGGCGACCTCGACCTGGCGCTGGAGGGCGTGCTATGGGGCGCCTTCGGAACAACGGGTCAGCGATGCACCGCGACGAGCCGGCTCATCTTGCAGTCCGGAATCCACGACGAGTTTCTCAGCCGTCTCGTAGACCGGGTGCGCAAACTCGTGATCGGTGATGGACGCCGGAAGGGTACCGACGTTGGTCCACTGATCAACGCCGCGGCGCTCAGGAAGGTGGAGAGTTATATCAAGGTGGGGAAGGATCAGGGAGCGGAGTTGCTCTGCGGCGGTCGGCGCGCCGAGGGGAAGGGGCTCGATCAGGGATTCTTCTTCGAGCCGACGATCTTCGCTGGCGTGGAGCCAGGCTCCCGCCTCGAGCAGGAGGAGATCTTCGGACCGTTGCTCTCGGTTACCCGGGTGGAGAGCGCCGATGAGGCATTCACCGTGAACAACGATGTCAGGTACGGTCTCTCATCCTCACTCTATACCCGCGACGTGAACCTGGCTTTCCGCGCGCTGAACCGGCTCGACAACGGGATCACTTACATCAATGCTCCCACGATCGGCGCCGAGGCGCACCTGCCCTTCGGAGGGGTCAAGCAGACTGGCAACGGGCACCGAGAGGGTGGCTGGGAGGTGTACGAGTTCTATTCGGAGACCAAGGTGGGCTACGTGGACTTCTCCGGTACGTTGCAGCGTGCGCAGATTGACAATTATCTGGGCAACCCGGATTGAGTACGCGTCGCGGTCGGCCGATGGGTGGCCCGCTGCTCACTCTTGCATTCCGGTTTCCGCGCGTCTTAATTGATGCAGTGACATGCTTCGCGGGGCGGCTCTGGGCCGTCCCGCCAGTGGTCACTCATACTCTTGTTCATCCCGAGAATCTCGCCGACGCCTGGCTGAGCAGCACATGAGCGATCGCGCACCAGCCAACATCCCCGCCACGGTCCGAACCCTCTCGGAGGAGCAGCGCGCGGAAGCGCTGCGCGCGACGAACAGCCAGCAGTGGCAGTGGCGGGTCTTCTCCGACTATGCCCGCACCATCGTCGTGATCGTGGTGCTGTTCCTCGGGCTCCGCACCTTCGTTGTGGAGGCTTTCAAGATCCCCACGGGCAGTATGGAGAATACCTTGCTCGTGGGCGATTTCTTGCTGGTGAACAAGGCCGTGTACGGCGCCGAGATCCCATTCACCAGCAGGCATCTGCCAGCGTTCCGGCAACCAGGTCACGGAGACGTGATAGTGTTCAAGTGGCCCAGGGATCAGACCAAGAACTTCGTCAAGCGCCTCATCGGGTTGCCGGGCGACACGGTGGAGATGCGTGACGGCATGGTATTTCTGAATGGCCGTGTACAGGACGAGCGCTACGTACTGCACACGGAACCCAACGCCGATCCTGCTGGAGAGGAGTTCCGGTGGCAGCGCGATTTCCTCGTGAGGGGTGCCGAAGCCAGTGATGGGGGCCATCCGTCTCGTAACAACTGGGGTCCATTGGTCGTCCCGGAACAGAACTACTTCGTCCTGGGCGACAACCGCGACAACTCGTATGACAGCCGCTATTGGGGTTTCGTACCGGAATCTCTGGTTACCGGCCAGCCGTTGATCGTTTACTACAGCTATGAGCACGACGCGTCGCACGAATATCCCTGGTTCACGGACGTCAGGTGGGCCCGTTTAGGGACGCATATCCACTGAATGCAGACGTCGTCCTACCGGGACCGAGCTCATCCCCGTGCCACGCGAAGTCGCGTGGCAGTGTTGCCCGATCGCAGGAGCCGCAGCCCGTATGGCAGTGACCACGCACAAGAAGTCGTCGTACGATGAGGGCTCGCTGGACCAGTACCTCCGCGACATCAGCGTCTATCCGCTCATCGGACGCGAGGAGGAGGCGCGGCTTGCCCAGCGCATCCGCCAGGGAGAGCTAGAGGCGCTCGACAAGCTCGTCCGGTCGAACCTGCGCTTCGTGGTCTCTGTCGCGAAGAAGTACCAGAACCAGGGCGTGGCTCTCGCGGACCTGATCAACGAGGGCAACCTCGGTCTGATTCGCGCGGCCCACAAGTTCGACGAGACCAAGGGGATCAAGTTCATCTCCTACGCCGTGTGGTGGATCCGCCAGGCGATTCTGCAGGCGCTCGCCGAACAGTCCAGGATCGTGCGCGTCCCACTCAATCGGGCGGGGACACTGCATCGCATCGGCAAACGCGCCAACGCGCTGCTGCAGGAGCTGGGGCGCGAGCCAACGCACGAGGAGATAGCCGAGGAGATGGATATCAGCGAGGACGAGGTGGCCAAGACCATCTCGATCTCGCAGACCCACCTCTCGCTCGACGCACCGCTCGCGCCAGGGGAAGACAACAAGCTCCTGGACTACCTCCCCGACAACATGAACCCCACCCCCGATGAGCAGACCTTCGAGAAGGCGCTCACGGAGGCCATCGAGGAGTCGTTGTCATCGCTCAAGGAGCGTGAGGCGAAGATACTGCGTCTCTACTTCGGCCTCGATGACGAGGAGCCGATGACGCTCGAACAGATCGGCTCGCTCCTCGGCATCACGCGCGAGCGCGTACGCCAGATCAAGGAGAAGGCCCTCTCCCGCCTTCGCCACGTCTCGCGCGCCAGGGCGCTGGAGTCGTTCCTGGGATGAGAAGTGCAAGGGATCAGGAAGCAGGGATCAGGGATCAGAAAGGGCTCCTCGGGGAGAGATCTATCCCCCGAGGCAGTTCCTGATCCCTGATCCCTGCTTCCTGATCCCTTGCCGTACCTGCCCCCTGAACCCTGCACCCTGAAGCCCGTTTTCCCATGGCCCAGCAGAACTCATTCGACGTTACCACCGGCGTGGACCTCCAGGAGGTCGATAACGCGGTGAACCAGGCGCAGAAGGAGATCGCGCAGCGCTACGACTTCAAGGGTGCCAAGGTCAGCATCGACTTCCGGCGCGCCGAGAATATGATCGTGCTCGTGGCGGATGACGACTACAAGATGCGCGCTCTCTTCGACGTCTTGCAGGCGAGGCTCATCAAGCGCGCCGTGCCCGTGAAGAACCTCGAGCTCGGCGAGATCAAGCCGGCCGGCGGAGACACCGTGCGGCGCGAGGTCAAGCTCAAGACAGCGCTCGACTCCGACACCGCGAGGAAGGTGGCCGCCACGATCAAGGACGCGAAGCTGAAGAAGGTCCAGGCCGCGATCCAGGGCGACCAGGTGCGCGTCTCGTCCCCGTCCAAGGACGACCTCCAGGAAGCCATGTCGCTGCTGCGCGCCCAGGACTTCGGCGTGGAGCTCATCTTCGGCAACTACCGGTGAGCCAGGGCCCCGAAGCTCGGGGATCCAGCGCCTCCTGCTACCGACGGTAGCTCCGCGCGAATAACTTCCGCGCATGCTTCCTAACACGCATCACACCTCGTGAAAGTCGGGCTGATCACGCTCGGCTGCGATAAGAACACCGTAGACAGCGAGCGATACCTGGCGCGCCTCACGGCGCACGGTGCGGAGCACGCGGCCGACCTGGATGACGCCGACGTCATCATCATCAACACCTGCGGCTTCATCGACGCCGCCAAGCAGGAGTCCATAGACGCCATCCTGCGGGCGGCGCGTCTGAAGGAGACTGGCGCGTGCCAGGCGGTGGTCGCCGTGGGCTGCATGGTGGAGCGGCACAAAGCTGAACTGGTAGCCGAGCTTCCCGAGGTGGACATCTTCCTCGGCAACTCGGAGATCGACCGACTCATCCCGGCGCTCCAGGAGCACGGTGTGATGGACGTGTCCGATCCGCTGCTCGCCCACCCCGGCGTCCGGGTCTACACGGGCGATCTTCCCCACGTGCGCTACCTCAAGGTGAGCGAGGGGTGTGATCACGGCTGCGCCTTCTGCGCCATCCCGCTCATGCGCGGCCGGCACCGCTCGTTTCCCCTCGACGAGGTGATTCGCGAGGCGCAGCTTCTCGAGCTGCAGGGCGCGCGCGAGCTGAACCTGGTGGCGCAGGACCTCGCCCACTACGGGCGCGATCGGCGCGACGGTGTCGGGCTCCCGGAACTGCTCGAGGCGCTTCTGTCGGGCACGTCGGTACCGTGGATCCGGATGCTCTACCTCTACTCGGCGGGGATCACCCCGCGCCTGCTCGACGTAGTGGCCCGCGAGCCGCGCATAGTGCCGTATCTCGACATGCCCATGCAGCACGGCTCCGATGCCGTGCTGGAGCGCATGCGCCGCCCCGAGCGAGCGCGTACGATCAGGGAGCGCGTGGCTCAGGTGAGAGAGGCAGTGGACTCCATCGCTATTCGCACCACCTGCATAGTTGGCTTCCCCGGCGAGACGGACGATGACTTCCAGCGGCTGTGCGACCTCCTCGAGGAGGTTCGCTTCGAGCGCGTTGGCGCCTTCACCTACTCGCCTCAGGAAGGGACGCGCGCTGCCCAGCTCGAGGACGACGTACCTATGACTCTGAAACTCGAGCGTCTGGAGCGGCTCACTGAGCTGCAGCGCGCGATAACAGCGGAGCGGTACGAGCGATTCGTGGGCCGTACGGTGAGCGCCATCGTCGACCGACGCGGAGAGCCGGGAGAGCCGTTACAGGCGCGCCTCATCTGCCAGGCCGACGACATCGATGGCATCACGCAGCTCTCGGGAGACGCGCCCGCTGGCGCGCTGGTGGAGTGCGTGGTGGAGGACGTGGTGGACGATTACGACTTCCAGGCGCGGCTATCGCGCGTGACGGAATTACCCCCCGCAGCCCCGCCTCGCGGACGCACATTGCCCGTCATGGGCGGTATCACGAGCGGGAGCTTTGGCCGGTGAGCGACCGCTCGGCCGCCATAATGCGGCGCGCGCGCGCGGTGACGCCGGGCGGCGTCAACTCGCCAGTACGCGCCTTCGGCGGCGTCGGCGGCGAGCC
>DATCXG010000390.1:0-8065 GCA_036565945.1 Gemmatimonadaceae bacterium | reverse complement strand
TGCGCCACGATGTCGCGGCGCGTGGCCCCGACTGCGCGCCGCACGCCGATCTCGCGGCTACGCTCCATCACCGAGGCGAGCATGATGTTCATGATGCCGATCCCGCCCACGATGAGCGAGATGGATGCTATGGCGCCGAGGACGATGTTGAAGATCGTCCGGGTGCGTTGCTCCTGCTTCAGCAGCAGCTCCGGAACGGCCACCTCGAAGTCGATCACCTGGTTGTGGCGACGTTCGAGCATCCGCCGCACCACCGACGCTACCGCGGGCACCCGAGGGGATTCATTCACTCTCACGATGATCCGATCGAGCTGATTCGGATTCTTCCGCTCCGCCTGTTCCTGCTCGTCGCCAGTGCCCTCATCGCCGTCCACAGCGCTGCCTATGACCGTGATCGCCGCTCCCGCTGCCTCGACGTCCCGCTCCGTCACCCTCGTACGGTCGCGGTAGCGGAGGAGTATCGTGGATAGTGGTACGTAGACATCCATGTTGGCATCGCGGATGCCCAGCCGCTGCGCCATCTGGTCGGACACTCTCCGGTCCTCGAGCACGCCGACCACGGTGAGCCAGACGTCGCCCACTTTTATACGGCGGCCTATGGGCTCTTCCGTGGTGAAGAAGCGCGTCTTCACGCCGTAGCCTATGATGCAGACTGGCGCGGCGCGCAATACCTGCGTGGAATTGAAGAGAGCACCTTCCGCCAGCGCGAGATTGAAGAAGCGGAAGTAAGCCGTATCCACACCAACCAGCCGCCCGGAGCGGCGGTGTCCCTCGCGAGTGATGCGCGATTGCAGTACGACCTCGCCGCTGGTGGCCTCCACTCCCGGGATCACGGCGGCGATACTCTCGGCGTCGCGAACAGTGAGGCCCGGTGAGAATCGCTTCTGCTGCCGCTCGGTCTCGTCCTTCGCCTTTCCCTCCTTCTGCTCGATGATGGGTGTCACCACCACGTTGTTCGTTCCGAGCAGCCGCATCTGTGAGAGAATCTCCTGCTCCGCGCCATTGCCTATCGCGAGCATCGCGATCACCGAGGCTACGCCGAACAGGATGCCGAGCGAGGTGAGCGCGGCGCGCAGCTTGTTCTGCGCCACGGCCTGGAGAGCCGTGCGCACCGTGAAGGCCAGTTGTCTGGCAAGCTCGGTGCTGACCCTCGCGAGACGCCCGGGTGACGGAGACGGCGATGTCGGGGAACTGGAGGGAGTCTGCACGCGCGGCGCTCAGTGCGCCGCCCGGGCGGGTTTCCCCGCGGGGAGACGCTTGGTGGTCAGCTTCTCCCTGTTCGCCGGCGGGTCGAGCAACACCCGATCACCCGATGACAGCCCGCGTGACACGACGATCTCATCGTCGTTCATGACCCCGGTCTCCACCTGCTGCCGGACCACCCCTCCGCCGGCCACCTTGAAGACATACGGTACGCTGTCCTCGATCGTCACTGCCTCCAGCGGGATGGAGAGGACGTTGTGCAGCGTGAGGGCTTCGATAGCGTTGGATGTGGTCATCCCGGGGCGCAGCGTGGTGTCCGCCTGCTGTACGGCAACTTTGACCTCGAACACCTTGGCGTCGTTGTTCGGCCGCTGCTCGCCCACGTTGGCCACTGCGATCACCTTCCCCGTGAGCTGCTTCGATGGATCGGCATCGAGCGAGATGCGAGCCGTCTGCCCCACGGCCACCTTGCGTACGTCGATCTCGTTCACGTAGGTGACGGACTCCATGTGGGTGAGGTCGGGCAGGGTAGCCACCACGGGATCCCACGGTGTGACCTGGGATCCTGTCCCCTTCTTCTTCCCGTTCCACTCCTTCACGTAGATCAGCATCCCCGGCGCGGGAGCGCGGATGGTGAATGCCTGAGTCACACCCTGGATCACCTGGAGCTTGTTGCGCTGGCGCTCGACCTCCGTGGAGACCTCGCTCATCTTCGCGACTGCCTGCCCGGTCTTGGTCTTGTAATTCGTTTTCGCCTGCGCCAGGGCGCGCTGCGCTTTCTCCAGATCTATGTCGGCCTGACGCCGGATCGTGGGCGCTTCGTAGGTGGACTGCTCCTTCGCGAGCCGCTTCTCCTCGAGTCCCAGTTCGAGCGTGTGTATCTCCTCGCGCGCCTGCGACAGATTCAGAGCCGAGTCGAGCTCCGCCTGCGTGTACTGTGCCTGGGCTTTCTGGAGGGCCAGCGACACTTCAGCGAATTTGGCGGCGATGGCCGACCGGTCGAGCTGCGCCACCACGTCGCCCTCCTTCACCACGGTCCCCTCGGGGATGATCGAGGAGATCTTCATCTGGTAGACCTCCGCCTGCTGCGCGTTGGCCGGCCCCTGGATCCGCACGAACTTCTGGGCCTGCAGCTCGCCGGATGTGGTGACCACAACGTGGAAGTCACCGCTCTTCACACTGGCGATGACGTTGCTCGCGTGAGTGGGAGAGGAAGGCTCCAGATACCACGCCAGCGTTACAACGATGAGGGCGATACCGCCGAGGACAACGATCCAGCGTCTGCTTGGGAGTCGAGTCATCTGCGGGCTCACAGGAGGCGAGAGGCCGGTATTAGCGTGGGTTAGTCGAGTCCCACGGTGGAAGGCTGTGGTGAAGCGCGCTGGCGCTGGGATGCCGGCAGCAATTCAGAACATCCGGGGCGATCTGGACGTTACCACACCGCTGGGGAATCGGTGTGGCCGCCACAAACGTACGTTCAGTGCGACGGTTTCGCGAGAGTAACGCTGGGGTTCGGCGCCCTACCTGGTGCCGACCGGAGGCGTTTCGTGATCCGAAGATGCACCGCCACGCATGTCGCGAGAGGCTATGAGCAGAGCTGCGATGAGGATGGCAGCGAGGAGCGCGAGTGTCCAGAGTAGCGCTGTTCCACCAGATCGGCGCTCGCTCGGAGAGGCCATGCTGGCGGCGCCGCTCGATCGGTCGGGGTCTCTTCCCACATAAACGCTGTGCGGGTCAGTAGGCGTTTCCGAGCCAGGAAGGCGATACACCGCGTGGCCCACGGCATCGTCGGCTCCGGCCACGCTCAGTCCATCTCCCTCGAAGCGCGCGGCGACCACGGTGATATTGTCGGGGCCGCCCTTCGCGTTCGCGCGGTCGATCAGCTCCTCGCACGCCTGGTCGAGCCTGGCGACGCCAGTGATCACCTCCGCTATCTCTTCCGGACGCACGAGTCCCGAGAGACCATCCGTGCATAGCACGAGTACATCGCCGCGCCTGAGCTGCTGGTGCGTCAGGTCTATCTTCACCGATGGCTCGGGGCCCAGTGCCTGCAGGATGATGTTTCGTCGCTCGCTTCTCTCGGCCTCGGCGGGCGTGAGCTCTCCCGCGTCCACCAGTCGTTGCATGAGCGATTGGTCTCTGGTTATCTGGCGAGCTTCGCCATCGCGCACCAGGTACGCGCGACTGTCTCCCACTTGCGCCACGTAGAGAGTGTCGCCCAGCAGGCCAGCTATCGTGGCCGTGGTGCCGAGCCCGCGGCTCTCCGGGTGATCGAGCGCGTAGGCGAAGATCCTTCCGTTCGCCGTCTCGGCTGCACTCTTGAGCGCGGCCGCGAACGAGTAGGGGCCCGTAGTGCTACCCTCTACCCAGTGCGTCTGCAGCTCCTCACGTATCGTGCGGACGGCGAGCTCGCTCGCTACCTCTCCCGCGGCAGCGCCACCGAGTCCGTCGGCTACCATGAACAGAGTCCCGTGCCGTCCCACTACATGAGAGCGCACGTCGTCCGGCGGGGAGGCGTCTCCCGTCGTGAGATTGGCTACGAGGAACGAGTCCTCGTTGTGCTCGCGCTCGCGGCCCACGTCGGTCCGGCCGAACGCCTGCACTATCACATCCCCATCAGGGATGTTCGGGGTGGGGGGCGGCGATGCGGCGGGGACAGTCACTGGTAGCGTGTTCGGGAGGTGCTGCGATTCCATCAGGAGTACGGTAACACCTCGTAGACGCGCAAATATAGGAGAACGTCAAGTGCACCGGAATGGCGCGGTGCCCCTCGGCGTCATCCTGACACACTGCTCGCTCGACGTTACCTTCTTCGGAATGCGCCTTCCTCAGCCCGTCATCGTGGTCCTCGTCCTGGGCGCCTGCGCGCCGGCGGCCACCAGGCAGCGCTCAGCCCCCGCTACGGATTCGGCACCGACGCCAGCCGCATCGCTGTCCGGTGCGGGCGCCCGCGCGACAACCCGTCCCGCCACTCCCGACGTGCCGCCCGTACCGCTCGTGCTCGGGCCGCTGGTACCGAAGGTGGTGTACCCGTTGCCAGACCAGCTCATCCAGTCGCGCGACTCGAATTTCATCTTCGGGTCGGTGGGAAATGGTCGCGCTCACCTCAGCATCGACGATACGCCGGTGAAGGTGCTCGCGAATGGGAGTTTCCTGGCGTTTCTCCCCAATCCATCGTCGGCGCGGCCGAGCTACGATCTCGTCGCCACCCTTGGTGCGGATACGGTACGCCTGTCGCAGCCAGTGCGGCTGTTGCCCCCAGTACAGACGCTTCCCCTCTCCGGCCCACTGGTGGTCGACTCCGCGAGCGTGACACCAGCCGGGCGTCTGGGGTTGAGCGACGATGAGACCGTGCGAGTGAGTGTGCGCGCCCCTGCCAATGCCGTGGTGGAATGGTGGGGAGATTCGGGCGTGCGGGTCCGGCTCGTGGGCGGATCGACCCTCCCCGATTCTCTGACTCCGGGTGGTCTCGTGGGCGCCGGCGTTCCCGCGCGCTACGCGATCGCCCCCGAGCGCTGGGCCAGCGAGATCGCGGCGGCGCGGATGCGCTCTTCCACGAGCCTGGTGATCTCGCGCGGCACCGACACCGTGCGCCTGGCGTTGCCAGCGGTCGAGGCCCCGCCGCGCGTCGGCATGTGGGCAATGCTCGGCGCGGACTCCGTTGCCCAGAGCGATACCGACCGCGTGATCACCGCGCGGCCCCTTCCGGGCGGGACCTACAGATGGCTTCTCATGCCGGGCACGATGGTACCGGTGACTGGCTGGTCCGGTCGCTTCGTGCGCGTCCGTCTGGATGAGGCGCTCGATGCCTGGGTGAACGCGTCCGATGCGCGGCTGCTCCCGAGCGGCTGGACGCCGCAGCGCCGTATAGCGGCGAATGCCAGGGTAGTGCCGGCTGACGACTGGGTAGACTTCCGGATCCCCCTCGTCTCGCGTCCGCCTTTTCTGGTGGAGGAGGGCGACCACAGCATCACCCTCACCCTGTACGGCGTCACGGCCAACACCGACATCATCAACTACGCGTCAAACGATTCGTTGGTGAAGGAAGTGAGCTGGCAGCAAGTCTCTTCTGGTCGCGCGCGCTACACGCTGCGCCTCACGGCGCAGCCATACGGCTACCTCGCCTTCTGGGATGATGGCAGCTTCGTACTCCGCGTGCGGCGGCCGCCTCTGGTGCACCGCGATCGTCCGCTGGAGGGACTCACCATCGCGGTGGACCCGGGCCACCCGCCAGTCGGCGCCACCGGACCTACTGGTCTCTACGAGGGGGATGCGGTCCTGGCCGTGGGTGAGAAAGTGCGTGCCATGCTGCTGAAACGTGGAGCCAGAGTGGTCATGACGCGCACCACGGCCGGCCCTGTGCCGCTCGGCGACCGCCCGATCATGGCACGCCGCGCCGATGCCAACGCACTTGTCTCCATTCACCTGAACGCGCTTCCGGATGGGGTCAACCCCTTCCGGGCGCATGGTACGGGCGCCTATTTCTTCCACCCCCAGTCCGAACCGTTAGCAAGGTCTCTCCAGAATGGGATGCTCGACCGCATGGGACTACCAAACCTAGGCGTCAACTATGACAACCTCGCACTGGCGCGCCCCACGTGGATGCCGGCCGTGTTGTGCGAGGGTGCGTTCATCATAATTCCGGAGCAGGAGGCAGCACTGCGCACGAGTGAGTTCCAGACGGCGTACGCGCTGGGGATCGTGGACGGGTTGGAGGATTACTTCCGTTCGCTGGCGTCCGCGCGGTGACGTTCGGGCGCGCTCTGGTGGTGGCGGGGCTCATCGCGTTTGCGGCCGTCCCGGCGTCGGCGCAGGTGGCGCCGAACGCGCGGTGGCGGACACTCCGCACCAGCCACTTCAACATTCACTTCACTCCGGAGCTCGAAGAGTCGGCGCGCCGCGCCGCGGTTGACGCCGAGGAGGCGTACGCTGGACTTGCGGCGCGGCTCAGACCACCGCGCGGTCCGCTCGACATAGTGGTGGCCGACAATGTGGACTACTCCAATGGGTTCACCACGCCGTTCCCCACCAACCGGATCGTGGTGTACGCGCACCCGCCGCTCGATTCTCCATCGCTGCGCTTCTACGACGATTGGATGAAGCTGGTCATCACGCACGAGCTCACGCACTCGTTCCATATGGATCGATCGGGTGGGTGGTGGCGCGGAGCGCAGAGAGTGTTCGGCCGCGCGCCCTTTCTCTTTCCCAACCTGTACGAACCGGGCTGGATAGTGGAGGGGCTCGCCACCTACTTCGAGAGCGAGATAACCGGAACGGGGCGCGTGGCCGGGACCTTCGAGCCGATGTTGCTGAAGGCGAGCGTGGCGCATGACGGGCTGCTTCCATTCGACCGCTGGAATCTGTCGAGCACTCGCTACCCCGGCTCGGAGATGGCTTACGGATTCGGTGCGCTGTTCCTCGATCATCTCGCGCGAACCCGGGGGGATGACAAGGTGGGCCAGTTCGTCGAGGACGCGAGCAGCTCCACTCTGCCGTTCCGCCTGAACCGCGCCGCATCGCGCGCGTTCGGCATCTCGTTCCACGATGCCTGGCTAGAGTGGCGCGACACACTCCAGGCGCGCGCCCTGACCGTCCACGCGCCCCTCCCCGGGTGGCGCGACCTATCTCGCGGCGGCCGCGTGGCGTTCTACCCCCGCTGGCTCGACTCGGCCACGCTCGTCTATTCGGGCAACGACGGACTCTCGTCCACGGCCGCTTACCTGGCAGACACTTCGGGAGTGGTACGCCGCCTCGGGCGCCGGAACGACGCCGACGTCAACGCCCCTCTCCCCGACGGATCGCTGATCTATTCGCAGTTGGAGTTCACCGACCCGTACCACATCCGGTCCGATCTGTACGTGCAGCGTGACGGCGAGCAGCGCCGCCTGACTCACGGCGCGCGCCTGGCGCAGCCGGATGCGCGCGGCGATGGAGAGATCGTGGCGGTGCGTTTCGCGCCAGCTACCACGCAGCTCGTGCGGCTGACCCACGATGCCCGTCGTATCACACCGATCACCACTATCTCACCGGATACGCAATGGGCCGAGCCTCGCTGGTCGCCCCGGGGCGACCGCATAGCCGTCACGCGCTGGACGCGCGGTGCCTATGCGGACGTGGTGGTGCTCGACACGCTGGGCCATGTATTGCGTGAGCTCACGCACGATCGAGCCTTCGACAGCACGCCGAGTTGGAGCGCAGACGGGGCCCAGGTTCTCTTCGCCTCCGACCGCACCGGCACCACCGAGATCTACGTGGCGCCAGCCGACTGTGACGGTGAGCCGCGACGCCTGAGTCGCGCTGGTACCGGTGTCTTCTATCCCAGTATGTCGAGCGATGGTCGGCTGCTGGCCGCGGTTCGCTACGACTACCGGGGGTGGCATGTGGGGGTGGTGCCGCTCGACAGCGCGCACGCCGATACGCCCCCGGTCGACGCGTCGTTCTCCGCCCCTCCGTTGGCGCCTCCTCGCGTGGACAGCAGCCCGGCTCGCCCCTATTCCCCATGGAGGGCGCTCCTCCCGCGCTACTGGATTCCCATAGCGACACAGACCACCACTGGTGGCTATTCAGTGGGCGGCTTCACCAGTGGCTCGGACGTGGTAGGGCGACACTCATACTTTGCGCAGGGACTGTTCGACCCTGGCGACGGTGAGCACGCCTTCGACGCCGGGTACCGGTACGCTGGGCTGGGCCAGCCGCTGATAGATCTGGGCACCAGCCAGTACTGGGACCGCAACGTGTTGGTGGATCAGAATGCGGCTGTGGTTGGTGATCTCGTGCGCCGCACGCGCACACTCTCACTTGGCCTTACAGTGAGCCGCCCCCGTATGCGCACGAATGCTGCCGCTTCGTTGCGCGGCGAGCT
>DATCXG010000119.1:0-2342 GCA_036565945.1 Gemmatimonadaceae bacterium | reverse complement strand
CATCCGCGCTCAACAAGTTGGCTGCCACGGCGGCGTTGTTGAAGTAGCAGAACCCGCCGTATACTCCCGACTCCGCGTGGTGACCCGGAGGACGACAGAGCGCATAAGCCATCTGCTCGCCCCGCCGGAGAAGGTCAGCACCCGAGAGTGCGCAGTCCACCGCCGCCCGGGCAGCGATGTAAGCATTGTGGGTGAGGGGAGTGAAGGTATCGATGCAGTAGTAGCCCGCCTGGACTTCCTCATCGACCGGTTTCCGCGCCCTGTGGCGGATGGGGAACACATACGGGTAGACGGCCCGCCCCTCCGTCATGTGCGAGGAGACATCGCGCAGGTAGCTGACGAAATCGGGATCGTGAACCGCCGTGATGAGATCCTCCCCGTGTTCGCGGACGGGCACGAATTCCACACCGGGTAGTGTACGTACGTGATGGACGATTCGCTCGACGCGCACGGGCCGCTCCACATACCCTCGTTCGCGCACGTGGTGGAGCTGGTGCTGCGGTGGAACCAGCACCTTGAAGGGGCAGAACACATCGTGGCGAACCGGAACCTTCGCGGTCGTGATGCGTCCACGCGGCTCCTGCAAACCCACTCGTCCCTCCTGCACCGATTCCAGGAGCGAACGCGCGTAGCTATCGTCACGCGGATAGCGGTACTTGCGGTAGAGCAGCGCACCCATGACTCTCCGCACCTCCTCGGCCGACGGAATCCGGGGAGCGTCCAGGGAGTCGAACATCAGGTAAGGCTCCCCTTCATCGCGCCCGGGCCGCTTGCTCTCGTACGCCGTACCGGTGATCACGCGCGCGCCGTAGCGTTCATAGAATCTGATGCGAGCGCGGTTCTCGCGACGGCGCACGGCCTCGGGCTCCAGCTCGAGCGCGTCGGGCCGCACCTCGAGGTACAGTCCCGACGACCCGATCCTCGCCACATACTCGCGAAGTGCCTCGTACAGGGCGCCACCGATCCCGCGCTGCCGGGCGGTGGGATCCACGACTATGAAGTCGAGTAGCGTGGCGTTGATGTCGAGGTAGTGGAAGGCGAGCGCGAACGCGAGCATCTGCCCCTGCGACTTCTCGGCCGTGATGAGGATCGTCCGATGCCCGAGCTCCGACTGCCGCCGCAGCAGATCGGGGATCTTGTCGGCGTACTCGCCATAGTGAACCCCGTAATAGGTGCGGAAGATGCGTTGCACCTCGGCCATGCGGCGCGGCTCGTGGTCGGCATCGTACAGATGGACAAAGCGTATCATGAAGAGCTACTCACCTCGCTTCAGAACTCCAGTCGGCGCAGAAAATCGTAGCTCGTCTTCACGCTCTCCAGAGGATGTGGGGGGTTATCGTGCTCCACGAAGTAGTGGCTGATACCCGCCCGGCCCGAGAGTGCGAAGATGGCACGGAAGTCAATCACACCCTTCCCAACGTCGGTCATCGCGCCCTCTCTGTCCATGTCCTTCACGTGCACCAGCGGGAAGCGTGCCGGGTTCCGAGCGATGTAGGCGAGCGGGTCGCGGCCGCCCTTCACAACCCAGTAGATGTCCATCTCCATCTTCACGAGCTGCTGATCACACTCGGCAAGAAGCATGTCGTAGGGAACCACATCGCCCATCGGAGCGAACTCGAAGTCGTGGTTGTGATAGCAGAGCTGGAGCCCCGCAGCGTGCGCGGCCTGCCCCGAACGGTTGAAGAGCTCGGCGATCCGCTTGTAGCCGTCCATCGTACGTTCCGATTCGTCTATCCAGGCGCAGGTGATGTAGCGCTGGCCGAGCGTCGCCGCATCCGCGAGCGTGCGCGCCCAATCACCACGCATCTCCGCCGTGCCGATGTGACTCGAAGGGGCCGCGAGCTGGTGGCGATCCAGGATGCCGCGCATCTCGCGCGCACTCAGGCCATACAGTCCGGCGAGCTCCACCTCGCCATAGCCGATCCTGGCGAGGCTCCGGAGAGTCCCATCAGCATCCCGCTCCATGAGTCCACGCACTGTATAGAGCTGTATCCCGATGCGCTCCAGCCGCCGCGGGAGCCTCGAGCGCTCGGCAACAGTCGGACGACGCCCGGCATGCAACACCGGCGCTCCAAGCACCGGGAGCGCCACCGCGGCCCCTAGCGAGCCGCCCAACATCTGGAGGAACGAGCGCCGCCCCACCAAGACCTGATGCGATTTCTTCACGCCCCCCCCATGCAGAGGGATCAGGTAACTACGGGGTTCAGGGTTCAGGGGGCAGGGTTCAGGAACTGCCTCGGCGTAGAGAGCTCTACGCCACGAGCCCTTTCTGACCCCTGATCCCTGATCCCTGCTTCCTGATCCCTCTGCATGGGGGGGGCGTGAAGAAATCGCATCAGGTC
>DATCXG010000388.1:0-3656 GCA_036565945.1 Gemmatimonadaceae bacterium | reverse complement strand
GTGCTGACCCAGGCATCGAAGCCATTGACCAGCACCATCCGTCCAGTTGGGGGCGCCGTCGCCACCAGAAGCAGGGCGTGATAGCGACGCGTGCGCACTCCTCCGACGGTGCCGGAGGCGAACCCGCCGTGGCCGTCCGTTTCGAGCCATTCGCTATCGGTCGACGGCCGCATCCGCCGCCTCAGTGCAGTGCTCGACGAGGCTGCAACAGCTTGGCGACGAGACCCGTCCAGCCCGTCTGATGCGAGGCACCGAGCCCCCGGCCGTCGTCGCCGTCGAAGAACTCGCTGAACAGCACGCAATCGCGGAAATGCGGATCGTTCGCCAGTGACCCATGCTGCCGCACGCTCGAACGCCGCCCGCGGGGATCGGGCCGGAAGATGCGCGACAGCCGTCTGGTCAACTCGTCGGCCACCTCGCCGAGGGACATGAAGGTGCCGGAGCCCGTCGGACACTCGACGCGAAACCCGTCGCCGTAATAGTGGTGAAACTTCTGCAGCGACTCGATGAGCAGGAAGTTCACTGGAAACCAGACCGGCCCGCGCCAGTTGGAGTTGCCGCCGAACAACCCGGAGGTCGACTCCGCAGGCTCGTAGCTCACCGAGAACGACCGCCCGCGGTCGGAGAACACGAACGGAGAATCGCGATACTGGCGTGAGAGCGAGCGCACGCCGTAGTCGGAGAGGAACTCCGTCTCGTCGAGCATGCGCCGGAGGAGACATTTCATACGATGGCCACGCAGGAGCGAGAGCAGGCGACGCTTGCCGCGCCCCGGCTCCTCCCAGCGCGAAACGAGACGAGCCAGGTCCGGTCGGTAGTCGAGATACCATTCCAGCCGCTCCCGGAATCCCGGCAACCCCTCGAGGAGCTCGGACTCGAGCGTCTCCACCGCAAAGAGGGGGATCAGACCCACCATCGAGCGCAGCCGCAGCGGCATCCGGGCGCCGTTGGGAAGCTCCAGTGCATCGTAGAAGAACTCATCCCGCTCATCCCAGAGCCCCGACCCGTCTCCAGCCATGTTGTTCATAGCTCCGGCAATCTGCAGGAAATGCTCGAAGAACTTCGTCGCGATGTCCTCGTACACCGGGTTGTGCCGCGCGAGCTCGAGGGCGATCCGCATGAGATTGAGACTGTACATCGCCATCCAGCTCGTGCCGTCGGACTGATCGATGTGGCCGCCGGTCGGGAGCGGTGCCCCACGGTCGAACACTCCGACGTTATCCAGGCCAAGAAATCCACCCTGGAAGATGTTGTTGCCGCGGAGGTCCTTGCGATTCACCCACCATGTGAAGTTGAGCATCAGCTTGTGCAGAACCCGCTCCAGGAACGCGAGGTCACCATCGTCCCCGCGCTGGCGGCGATCGATCTCGAAGACGCGCCACGCCGCCCAGGCGTGCACCGGAGGGTTCACGTCGCCGAAAGCCCACTCGTACGCCGGGAGCTGCCCGTTCGGATGCATGTACCACTCGCGTGCCAGTAGCACGAGCTGCGACTTGGCGAACGGTGCGTCGACGAGCGCCAGCGGGATGCAGTGGAAAGCCAGATCCCATGCCGCGTACCACGGGTATTCCCATTTATCCGGCATCGAGATGACGTCGGCGTTGTTGAGGTGCTGCCACTCGTGGTTCCGGCCCCGGCGTCGCTCGGGTGGCGGCTCCGGCTGCGCGGAATCACCGCGCAGCCAGAGCGGGATATCGAAGTAGTAGAACTGCTTGCTCCAGAGCAGCCCCGCAATGGCCTGCCGCTGCACGTTGCGCGCTTCGGCATCAGGCATACCGATTTGCAGCGCGGCGTAGAACTCGTCGGTCTCGCGCCGGCGCAGCTCGAAGATGGCATCGAAGTCGGCGAACGGTGTGAGCGACTGGGGCTCCTCCGTCAATCGCAGCCGCACCTGATCCGAGCCGCCTGCCGGCACGACGAGGCGGTAGTGCGCCGCGGCCTTGGTGCCCGTTCGTCGCGGATTGACCGCGTCGCTTCGGCCGGCGACGACATGCTCGTGAAAGGCGTCCTTGAAATAGCCGCGAGCCTCACTGCCGGACAGGCGCACGACGTTGGTGTCATTGTCGCAGAATAGCAGAGTTGCGTCGCCGTCACAGTGGAGGAAATAGCTTCCGAGCTCCGGATGCCGGACGCTGACAGCACAGGCCTCGATCGCAGCCAGCTCGGGTCTTACCGGGTCGGCGTCCCACGACCAGGTGTTGCGACACCAGAGCTGGGGCAGGACGTCGAGTGATGCTTCCTCCGGGCCACGGTTGTGAACCGTGACGCGCATCAGTATGTCGTTCGGCTCCGCCTTCGCGTACTCGATGAATACATCGAAGTAGCGCCGCTCATCGAAGACGCCCGTGTCCACGAGTTCGAATTCCGGGTCTCCCTTTCCGCGACGCCGATTCTCGTCCACCAGCCGGGCATAGGGAAACTCACCCTGCGGATACTTGTAGAGCATCTTCAGGTATGAGCTCGTCGGCGCGGCGTCGAGATAGTAATAGAGCTCCTTGACATCTTCGCCGTGGTTGCCTTCGCTGTTCGAGAGGCCGAAGAGGCGCTCCTTCAGGATGGGGTCGTGCCCGTTCCAGAGAGCGACAGCCAGGCAGAGCAGCTGCTTGTCATCGCTGATGCCGGCGATGCCATCCTCTCCCCATCGATAGGCGCGGCTGCGCGCCACGTCGTGCGGCAGATATTCCCACGCATTGCCGTGAGGACTGTAATCCTCACGCACAGTGCCCCACTGCCGTTCGCTCAGATACGGTCCCCAGCGGTTCCACGCGCGGTCGCCACGCGCGCCTTCGGCGATTCGCAGATGCTCGGCGGTTACGCGGGCCGTATTCGGTTCGGTGGCGGACTCGGTGGCAGACGATGTAATCGTGGACTCACTCCTTCAGCGCGTGCTCGGTGTATCCGACCTCACAGCGGCGTCGCCGGCGTTGGGCGCTAGAGAGCGTTGACCTCGAGGCCATGTTTCCTCGCCTGTGCAAGTCTGGTCGCCCTAGTGTGCTGCGACGCGTGATGCCGCGATCAGATCGCCGCCGGTACGGCCGCGCGCGCTCGGGGCAAGCGATCGATGTGCAATATCCAGCAGCGCACCATGGACGGCAACTCGCTGGAGCTCGCGTCAGTGGCGGAGTACGAAGCAGCGCTCTTCACCCATGCGTGATGATGCAGCGCGCACTGGCGCAACATGCGGCCCACGCAGGGATTCGCCAGAAATCCTGGGTGGTGGAAACTCTGAATCTGCCAGGTTCCGTCACCACTGCCTGGTGGTTCGAGCTTGGGGGGGATGGCCCCGCGTCGCCTCGGGGCTTGACTCTATAACAAGGTACATGGTGCATCGTTCCCGTGTGCGTGGCGACACGTGGAACCGACCCGCTGTTAGGGAGCGAATGAAAATGGTGACTGAGGAGATCGAGATCGATTGCCAGTGGACCGTTGGGCAGGTAGTCGAGCGTTATCCGGCGACGGCTGCGGTGTTCAACCGCTACGGCATCGACCTGTGCTGCGGCTCGACGGTGAGCGTGCAGCAAGCGGCGCACAGGGATGGCGTGAAGGCGGAGACTCTCTGCGCGGAGCTGCATGAGGCAGCGCGGTCGCCGCGGGAGGGGCGAGGAGCGTAACACTGGAGGAGTCGGTGCGCGGGTAGCTGAGCTACCCGCGCACCG
>DATCXG010000383.1:0-3675 GCA_036565945.1 Gemmatimonadaceae bacterium | reverse complement strand
CGAGGTGGACGGCCTGCCGTACTTGGAGTCGTCGAAGGCGCGCTCCATGTAATCGATGGTGGGGGCGATGTGAATGGTGCCGCGATGCTGCGGACCTGGTGCGCTGCCCGGGATAGCGGTGAAGTTGGGGAGCGCGCTCAGTGCGACGTTGATCTTGATGGTGGCGCTGCTGTAGTCGATGGCACGCACATCGGCCACGAACTCCGCGGGGAGCTCGTTCTCCTTCAGCAGGTGCAGGAAGGTGTGGTGTGCGTCGGCGTTGGATGCAACCTGACGGGCATGGAACTCGGTGCCGTCGGCGAGAGCCACTCCGTAGGCCCTTCCATCCCGAACGAGAATTCTCGCTACCTGCTCACCGGTGCGGATCTCGGCACCACGCTCTCGTGCCGCCGCGGCTATGGCGTTGGAGATTCCCCCCATCCCGCCACGAACGTAGCCCCACACGCCGCGTGCGCCGTTGCACTCGCCCATCACGTGATGGAATAGCACGTACGCCGTTCCCGGGGTGGATGGCGACGCCGCAGCACCGATTACCGCGTCCGTGGCCAGCGGAGCCTTGAGATACTCCGACTCGAACCACCGGTCCAGTATCGACCGGGCATCGCCGGTGAGGATCTCGATCGCCCGCGCGCCATCCTGCCGGCCGAGTTTGCGAAAGCCGAGCCCGAGCTTGGCCAACCGCAGTAGATCGCGTGGCCGTTTGGACCACGGGTCGGGTGGAGTCTGCATGAGGGTGGGCTCGATGAAGTCCGCCACTCGCTCCAGCATCGCCTCGTACTGCGGGAACACTTCGGCATCGTGCGCCGAGAACTTCGCTATCTCACGCTGGTTGAAGTCGGCATCGGGGCCGAGCATCAGATAGCGACCGTCGGGAAATGGCGTGAACGACGACGGATTCCGGGGCAGGAGCTCGAATCCATGTCGCCGGAGATCGAGGTCGCGGATGATCTCCGGGCGCAGGAGACTGTTGACGTAAGCCCCGGTGGATACCTTGTAACCCGGGAACACTTCCTCCGTGACGCAGGCGCCGCCCACCATCTCGCGCCTCTCGAGTACCAGCACGCGCTTGCCGGCACGCGCCAGGTAGGCGGCGGTGACCAGCCCATTGTGACCCGCGCCAATGATGATTGCATCGTAGACTGCTTTCACTTCGGGCTCCAGACGGCGAGTGAGGATGGTGAGGGGGGAGCAGGTAAGCTCGGCATTGGACATCTCGCGCGTCAAGGCCGCTGCCGCTAGCTTTGCCCCTCGCATGCACTCCATGCGTCATTTCCGCGGTCGACTCCACCCTCGCTCCGGATCCCTAACCCATGACTCAGGCGCTTCTCGACCTACTGGCTTCGGCCGACGATGCCGCTGCCGCGCCCACATGGGCAGTCTGGAGCCGACGCCCGGCAGCTGGCTATGACCCGGTCGCACAAGGGGGATATCAATCATGACTGCACCTCCGGAGCTCCTCTACCTTCTCGCGGGTGATCCCGCGGAGCTGGCGGAGACATTGTCCGCAATGCGCGGCGCGGATGTGGCGGAAGCGCTCAACGCCCTCCGGCCGGAGGCGGCCGCGCGAGTGCTCACCGCCCTGCCATTCGATCTCGCGGTGAATGTCTTCGACGAACCGGAGCTCGAGGACCGCTCGGAGATCCTGGCGCACGTCGCCCCCGCCACGGCCGGACCGCTCATCGAGGCGATGTCTGCGGACCAGCAGGCGGAGCTCTTCCGCGACCTGTCGGAACGGGAGCGATCCAGGCTGCTGCGCTCGCTGGATCCATCCACGCGCGATGCTCTCTCGCTACTTCTGCGCTATCCCGTGACAGTCGCCGGCGGGATCATGACGACCGAGTACGTGGCGGTGCCCTCCATGTGGACGGTACAGCGCACTCTCGATTACATCGCTGAGGTGGGTGGCGCCAAGGAGACAGTTTACGCCATCTACGTGCTCGACAGCACGTCGCGCCGGCTGCTGCACGTGGTATCGCTGCGCGAACTGATTCTGGCCAGACGCGACATGCTCCTGAGCGAGCTCGATGAGCGACGTCCACCGCTGGTCGTCAGCCCGGATACCGACCGCGAAGATGTGGCCAGGCTCATCTCCAAGTACAACCTGCTGGCCGTCCCCGTGCTCGACGAAGGAGGGCACATGCTGGGGATCGTCACTGTGGATGACGTCATAGACGCGCTCGTGCGCGAGCAGACCGAGGACGTGCAGAAGCTCGGCGGACTGGAGGCGCTCGAGGAACCGTACATGGAGGTGGGCTTCTTCTCGATGATCCGCAAGCGCGCCGGTTGGTTGAGCGCCCTCTTCCTGGGGGAGATGCTCACTGCCACGGCGATGGGATACTTCGAGGGCGAGATCAGCAAGGCTGTCGTTCTGGCCCTCTTCGTACCGCTCATCATCAGCTCCGGCGGGAATTCTGGCTCGCAGGCTACCTCGCTGATCATCCGAGCGATGGCCCTGCGCGAGGTACGCCTCAGCGACTGGTGGCGTGTGGTTTCTCGAGAGCTTCCATCGGGGCTCTTCCTCGGTGCGATACTCGGCACCATTGGCTTCGGGCGCATCCTGCTCTGGCAGCACCTCGGCTGGTACGACTACGGGCAGCACCACCTCCTGGTGGGATTCACCGTGGCGGCCGCGCTTGTGGGTGTGGTCACATTCGGTACGCTCGCCGGCTCGATGCTCCCATTCATCTTACGTCGCTTTGGCTTCGACCCCGCCAGCGCATCCGCCCCCTTCGTGGCCACCCTGGTGGACGTGACCGGGCTGATCATCTACTTCAGCGTGGCGCTGGTGATACTGAGGGGGACGTTGCTATGACCGCAGTGTGGTAATACTGAAGATGACGTCGCCGTGACTGCTGGGACTGCTGGGCGGTGCTGCTTCGGTTATCACTTATGGTCGGCGGCCTCGTGCTGGCCGCCGATTTCCCCAGGCACACGCTTTCTATTGCGGGCCGTCACGATCAGCACCGCCACCGTGACGATGGCGACGAGCGCCAGGGCAATGACGTCCTCGTAGCGGCGGAGGTGGCCGACGAGGTCCACTGCCGTTCGCCCGAAAGCCCAGCCCACGGCGGTGAACATACCTCCCCACAGGAGCGCGCTAGCGGCGCTGCCCGCCAGGAATTGACCGCGCTGGATGCGAGCCGCGCCGCACGTGATAGGTAGGATGAGGCGAGCACCGTAGGCAAAGCGCGTGCTCAGCGCCGCGCGCCACGGATGACGGCGCACGACATCGAGAAGTCGCTCGATCGGGGCGGCCATGCGCGGCCAGCGTCGCGAGATGCTGGCCGCGCGCGAGCGGCCGAGCGCGTAGAGCGCTACGTCGGCGACCCAGCTGCCGACGGCGCAGGCCATTGCCGCGCGCGTCGCATGTAGATGCCCCTGATGCGCCGCGAAGCCGGCCAGGACTGGTGCCGCCTCCTCCGCGATGATGCTCGAGACCCCGAGTGTGACATACCCCCAGATGCTGGAGAGCTGGGCGAGCAAACCGTACGACGCAGCGATAACACTGAGCATGCATCCTCGATAACGATTCTGGTGGGCTGAGAGAGAACTGCAACGGCTTGAACCACGGAGGCACGGAGACACGGAGGGAACTGCAACGGCAAACTACAAGGCAACTGCAAAAGCGAATGTTTTTGCGGGATTGCATCCAAGCCTCCTCTCGCCGAGGCGAGC
>DATCXG010000362.1:0-5733 GCA_036565945.1 Gemmatimonadaceae bacterium | reverse complement strand
GCGGGGACCACCGTCTCCGTCATCCCCGCGAAGGCGGGGACCACTATCTCCGTCATCCCCGCGCAAGCGGGGATCCATGTTATCTCAGGTGAACATGGGTCCCCGCTTGCGCGGGGATGACGGAGAGAGTGGTGCCCGCTTGCACGGGGATGACGGAAAGAGTGGTCCCCGCTTGCAGGGGGATAACGGAGAGATGGGCCCGCTTTCGCACGGATGACGTGGGAGGCGGAGATAGGAGGCTGCTCAGTAGCCGTAGCGCGCCCCGTGGATCTGCTTGTGCCGCGCTACGAGCTGCGTGTCCGAGAAGAACTTGATGAGCAGGACGCCGGCGACGAAGCCGCCCACGTGCGCCCATACCGCCACGCCCCCATTGCTCGCCGCGTTCACGTCGCTGAGCTCCGGGAGCCCGCTGATCACCTGCACCGCGAACCACCAGAGGAGCACCAACCAGGCGGGGATGTGGAAGATCTTGAAGAAGATCACGAAGATGAAGAGCATCTTGATGCGCGCCCTGGGATAGAGCAGAAGGTACGCGCCCATGACACCGGAGATCGCACCCGACGCCCCGACCGTGGGGATCGGTGAGGCGGGCGAGGAGAGGATGTGCGCCGCGGCTGCGGCGAGCCCGCAGATCAGGTAAAAGGCCAGGTAGCGCCCCGGACCCATGCTGTCTTCCACGTTGTTGCCGAAGACCCATAGGAAGAGCGAGTTCCCGATGATGTGCATCCACCCACCGTGGAGGAACATCGAGGTGAGCGGAGTGAGGGCGTTGATCGAATAGTTGTCCACCACGCACGCCATCCCTGGCGCCACCGGCACGGCGGTGCCCAGCGCGGCCTGCCGGGTGAGCTCGCCCGGGACCATCCCCAGATCGCAGACCCGGGCGGCGAGGAGCAGCTCATTCGTCCCCCCACCTTCCACGAAGAGCCACACCGCCCACATGAGGCCCAGGATAAGGTAGTTCATCCACGGCGTGCGCAGCGTGGGGAGCTCGTCGCCTACCGGGATCATGCGACCTTCCCTGCCTCTTCGGCACCGATGCTCCCGCTGGCTGCAGCGCAGCGTCCGCTCACTCTGCCGCTCCTACCGTTGGAGGGTGGAAATCTCTGCCATAATGGCGCGGATAACGGGCCCCAAGCTTGCCAGAAGCTATCAGCGATTCGTGGCCGTTCACAAGCACGAAGGGCTGCGCAATAGATAAACCACTGAAGAGGGAGTCATGGCCGAAAAAGTCATTGGAATCGATCTGGGAACCACGAATTCCGTGGTAGCGGTGATGGAGGGCGGCGACCCGGTCGTCATCCCCAACGCCGAGGGTGGGCGTGTGACGCCGTCCGTGGTAGGCTTCACCAAGGATGGCGAGCGACTGGTAGGTCAGGTCGCCAAGCGGCAGGCCGTGACCAATCCCACGAACACCGTCTTCTCGATCAAGCGCTTCATGGGACGCAAGATCTCCGAGGTTAGCGAGGAGATCAAACGCGTCCCCTACAAGGTGGCCGGCGGGCAGAACGACCAGGTCACCGTGGACGTCCAGGGGAAGCGTTACACGCCCCCTGAGATCTCCGCGATGATTCTCCAGAAGATGAAGCAGACCGCCGAGGACTACCTCGGCACGAAGGTCGAGAAGGCAGTCGTCACGGTTCCGGCGTACTTCAACGACTCGCAGCGCCAGGCCACGAAGGACGCGGGCCGCATCGCGGGCCTCGACGTGCTGCGCATCATCAACGAGCCCACTGCCGCGGCGCTCGCGTACGGCCTCGACAAGAAGAAGGATGAGAAGGTCGCCGTCTTCGACCTGGGCGGCGGTACCTACGACATCTCCGTCCTCGAGCTCTACGATGTGGAAGGCTCGCGGCAGTTCGAAGTGAAGTCCACAAACGGCGATACGCACCTGGGCGGTGACGACTTCGACCAGCGCGTGATCGACTGGCTCGTGGCCGAATTCAAGCGCGACCAGACCATCGACCTCTCCAAGGACCCCATGGCGCTCCAGCGTCTCAAGGAGGCCGCGGAGAAGGCGAAGATGGAGCTCTCGTCCACCATGCAGACGGACATCAATCTGCCCTTCATCACGGCGGACCAGACGGGGCCCAAGCACCTGAACTACACGCTCACGCGCGCCAAATTCGAGCAGCTCGTGGACGACCTCATCCAGCGCACCATCCCGCCCATGCAGCAGGCGCTCAAGGACGCGGGGATGAAGCCGGAGGAGGTGGACGAGGTGATCCTCGTCGGCGGCTCCACGCGCATCCCCAAGGTGCAGCAGGTGGTGAAGGACTTCTTCAAGAAGGAGCCGCACAAGGGCGTGAACCCCGACGAGGTCGTGGCCATCGGCGCCGCGATCCAGGGCGCGGTGCTCACCGGCGAGCAGAAGGACGTGCTGCTGCTCGACGTGACGCCGCTCTCGCTGGGCATCGAGACGCTGGGTGGCGTGACCACCGTGCTCATTCCGCGGAACACCACCATCCCCACAAAGAAGTCCGAGACGTTCTCGACCGCCGAGGACAACCAGACCACCGTGGAGATCCACGTGCTTCAGGGCGAGCGCGACCTGGCCGTCTACAACAAGACCATCGGCAAGTTCCAGCTCACCGGGATTCCACCCGCACCGCGCGGGATGCCGCAGGTGGAAGTGACCTTCGACATCGACGCCAATGGAATCCTCCACGTGGCCGCGAAGGACAAGGCTACCGGCAAGGAGCAGAAGATCCGCATCGAGGCTTCCAGCGGTCTCGCCGAGGGCGAGATCGAGCGGATGGTCAAGGATGCGGAGTCGCACGCCGAGGAGGACAAGTCGCGGCGCGAGGAGATCGACACCCGCAACCGGCTCGACTCGCTCTCCTACGAGGTGGAGAAGAACTCCAAGGAGTGGAGCGAGAAGCTGAGTCCCGAGCTGCGGTCGCGACTCGAAGGCTCGGTGGAGCGCGCTCGCAAGGCACTCCGTGGCGACGACATCGGCGAGATCCGCGCAGCCAGCGAGGAGCTCACGCGGGCGTATAGCGAGGCGGGTCAGAGCCTGTACGCTCAGGGCGAGCAGGCCGCCGGCGCCGAAGCGACAGCCGAAGCGGCCCGCGAGAGCGCGGCCGCGAACCCCAAGGGCACCGACGCCCAGACCGAAGACGTGGTCGAAGCCGACTACGAGATAGTGGACGAAGAGAAGAAGTAAGAGTCGAAGCTCCGGCGGGGCGTCACGATCCAGGTGGCGCCCCGTCGTGCATCCGGCAGAAAACCCGAGCGGGTTCTGGTGTGACTAACAGGGTGGAAGCTCGGTGATCATCCGAGTCCGGGAGGCGCCCGTGAGGCCGCCGTTCCTCCGGACGAAACAAGGCCGATCACCCCGGTGTACATTTCAACATCATTCAACGGTCGAAGACACAGATATGCCATCCCGAGTATTCACGCGCGCACGACTGGCCGTCGTGGCGGCAGTAGCGTTCGCGGGCGGCCTCCTCATAGCGGCGGGCTTCAACCTCACACCCTTCGGCTACGCGCAGCAGGGTAAGCTCGAAGGACCACCGGCCGCTGCCGTGGCGCCGCTGAACGACCTGAGCAACAGCTTCGTCTCGATCACCGAGCACACCAAGCCAGCCGTCGTCTCCATCCAGACCGAGCGCGAGCCGCGCGCGCAGCGGAGGGAGCGTGGGCAGAACGTCCCGCCCAACCTCGACGACTTCTTCCGGCAGTTCGAGCAGCCAGATCGTCAGGCGCCGCGCGAGGGGATGGGCTCCGGCTTCATAGTGTCGCCCGACGGCTACATCCTGACCAACAACCACGTGGTCGCGGGCGCCGACAAGGTGAACGTGACGCTCCTCGACAAGCGCGTGTACAAGGCCAAGGTAGTGGGCCGCGATCCCACTACGGACATCGCCGTCATCAAGATCGACGGTGACAACTTCCCCACCCTCCCCTTCGGCGACGACACCAAGGCGCAGGTGGGCCAGTGGGTGCTCGCCATCGGCAACCCCCTCGGCCTCGACTTCACAGTGACCGCGGGAATCATCAGCGCCAAGGGGCGGAGCGGGCAGCTTCGCAACCTGTACGCGAGCCAGTACGCGATAGTCGACTATCTGCAGACCGATGCCGCGATCAACCCAGGCAACTCCGGCGGTCCGCTGGTGAACACCAAGGGTGAGGTGATCGGGATCAACTCCGCCATCGCAAGCCAGACCGGCTTCTACTCCGGCTACGGCTTCGCCATTCCCATCACGCTCGCCAAGAGCGTAATGAACGACATCATCCAGTACGGGCGTGTGCGCCGCGCCGTGCTCGGCGTGGTGATTCAGGATGTGCGTGCGGAAGATGCGCAGGCAGCGGGGCTGAAGGAGATCCACGGAGCGCTGGTAGGCGGCGCGTCGCCTGGCAGCGTGAGCCCTGCCACCAAGGCTGGAATCCTGCCCGGTGACGTCATCATCTCGCTCGACGGCAACGACATCGACCGCGTGGCCGAGCTCCAGCGCCTCATCCGCACGCACAAGCCCGGAGAGACCGTGGACGTGGGCGTGATGCGTTACGGTAAGAAGATGGACTTCAAGGTGACGCTCGCCGAGGCACCCAACGACTCGCAGGTAGCGAGTGCCGAAGGCGACGAGGAAGACGGCGCCAGGCCGGCCGCGTACGACAAGCTCGGAGTGGCAGTGGAGCCCGTGACCGCCGATCAGGCGAGCCGGGTCTCGCTACCCGAGAGCAAGGGTGGCCTGGTGGTAACCGACGTGGACGTGAACGGGCCAGCGTATCAGCAGCTCGCACCAGGGCGGGACATACTGCTCAGGGTACTGAGTCCTGTGCAGAGGGATCTCAAGACGGCAGCGGATCTGAACTACGTGTTGAGCAGGGTGAAGGACGGGGAGGTTGTGAGTCTGCTGCTTTACAACACGCAGTCGCAGCAGACAAGCGTGGCGAATTTGAGGGTGGGGGGGTGAGGGGGATAGCTCCCCGGTGCGGCAACTGAGCGCCGGGTCCAGAGGCGAGGGCGGATGCACGGGCGGCGGACGAGGAGTCCGCCGCTCTTTTTTCTTTTCAGCGTCCGCGCTTGTGCAGCGCAAGTCCGCGAAGCCGCCGGCGGACCGGCCTCACCGCTCCCGATACCTTTCGCTCGAGCCAGTCCGGCACGTCACCCTCATTGGGCCGACGCAAGACCATTATGAGACATGGAAGATACAGTAGCGGAACGACCATGTGGATCGATGCCATGACCGATTCCGCCACGGTGTCGTAAGGTCGCAGGTGCGCCCACCAGCCGAATACGATGTAGCTAAGCGCTACGAATACCGTCGATTCCGCGAGAGACGCCGGTATCAGCATCAGCGGGACCATCTCGTAGAGCAGTGCGGTCTGCGGCACGCATGCAAGCGCAAGGAGGAGACGCGCTTCCGGTCTCCGCCATCGGAGTAACGCCAGCAGGAGAAGCGGTCCACCGGCGTGCGCGAGAGGCACCACCATGTGGCCGGTCTGAGACAGAGTGGCCATCCACTCTCGAGGCCATGAGGGCCGTACTGCAAGGCTCGTCAGTAGGAGAAATACACCACCGATAACTGCCGAGCGAGTCGGACGGTACAGCCAGAGAGCCGCCCCTATCGTCGGCTTGACGATGAATAGGAATCCCAGAGTTGGAAGCAAGACGGCAGCGGTGAGAAGGATCGACCACTGCGCCGATAGCATGGCCAGCACAAAAGGGGCGCCGAGCAGTAGAAGCAGGCGGTACCAACCGTCCTTGGTGATCGCAAAGCTCAGCAG
>DATCXG010000350.1:0-2039 GCA_036565945.1 Gemmatimonadaceae bacterium | reverse complement strand
CGGAGCGCCCGCCGAAGTCCAGGAGGAGCCAGGAGAGTGATACATCGGGCCCGTAGGTGGTCTGCTCGACGGCGGAGCGGCCCTGCACGGTGAGCGTCTTCAGCCTGGTAGCGCCGATGCTGGCGTCGATGGTGGGATAGTAGGCGCCCTTGCTCGAGCCGTACGCGGCCGCCGCTGACCGCGCATTGGCCCACGAGAGCCGCGTGGTCGGGTTATTCCGGAGAGCCAGGTCGACTACATCGCCCAGGGTGAGCTGCTTGGCTCGCTCGGCAAGATCTGCCGGGAGACGTAGTTCGGGAGCTACAGCAGCAGTGGCTGCATCGGTGCTGGGGCGCGGCGGGGTCCACGCCTCGTTAGGGGCGGGCGAGGTGCCGCGGACGCCGGCTACGGATGGGGTATGCACACAGCCACCAATCGCGATGAGTAGCGCGATGGCAGCCTCGTTCACCATGAATCGCGGCTTGATGAGAGTTGAGAGAGTCACAACTGAACATACGTCCAGCTCTCGACGTCTGTTGGACGCCTGGCGGCGCCAATGATATCAGCCGGTGAGTGGTCCCGGCGGAGGGCTGCGGCTAGTGCCGAGCGCCACCGCGCACAGGCCCCGGATCAGGCGCGCGAATCGTCGATGAAGACGAGCGTCTTCCCCTGGAGCACCACCTCGCGAAGGGCTTTGTAGACCACTGGATCCAGCAGGGTGCCGGTCTTCTGACTCAGATACTCCAGCGTCTCCTGTGGCGTCAAGGTGCCGCGATACGCGCGCGGAGATGTCAGGGCATCGAACGCATCGGCGGCCGTGAGGATGCGGCCGCCCACGCTGATCTTCTCACCCGCTATGCCTCTGGGATAGCCCAGCCCATCGTAGTGCTCGTGATGATCCTGGATGAAATCGAGCACTATCCCCAGATGCTTCAGCGGCGCGAGGATCTCGATGCCGATCCGCACGTGGTCCTTCACGTGCTCGAACTCTTCGGGGGTGAGCGCTCCGGGCTTGTCCAGCACGTTCTCGCGAGTCCCGATCTTCCCCACATCGTGCAGCCGCCCAGCGAGCCGCACTGCCTCGATGGTGTCGGTATCCAGCCCCATCGTGTCGGCTATCGAGACCGCCATCTCAGCCACGCGCTGCGAGTGGCCTCGGAGGTAGATGCTCTTCGCCTCCATGGCGTTGATGAGCGTCTCGGCGACGTTGACCGTCATCGAGCGGAGTGCCTGGTGCTCGCGTTCGAGCTCCGCCGTACGAACCTCCACCTCGTCGCGGATGAGCCGCTCCACGCGCCGTTGCTCGAGACGCAACGTGCGCCGATGAAGCGCCCTCTCCACCGCGCTCTGCAGCTCGGGGAGCTCCACGGGCTTCACGAGGTAGTCATAGGCGCCAAGCGCCAGGGCCTCGGTGGCCGTGGTCGCGTCATCCACTGCGCTGAGCATGACGACGGCCAGGTCGGCGTCATGCGCCATGGCTTTATCCAGGAGGGCGATGCCGGTCATACCGGGCATGCGGACGTCGCACAGCATGATCATGAACTTCTCACGACCGAGCAACTCCAGCGCCTCGGCCCCCGAGGCGGCTGCCTCCACGTGGTACCCGCGTGCGCGCATGAAGCGCGACAGCGCCATCCGAATGGCGTCCTCGTCGTCGACGATGAGGAGCCGTCTGGTGGGCTGACCGGGGAGGCGCGACGGATGTTCGTTCGCGCCGAGCGGTGTCTCCCCGAGGAATGGAGCCGCGCGCACCATCAGTTGCATCCCGGTGAGAGAGTCTGAGCTGCCGCCCTTGGTACACGGGGCGATGGATGCGGTCCTGGGAGACTGAGCAGAGTACGATTTGTCACGGTCCGGACTGCTGATATGCCGTGCGCGCCAGCGGGCGAGATGTGATGCCATGGCAAGCTGGCGCGCGACGTCGGAGAGGTATAAGCTCGCCAGAGAGTGACGACACTGCGATGTTCGCTGTAACGCGGTGTAACATTATAAAGCTCTTAGACTTGGACTACGGGGTTCAGGGTTCAGGGTTCAGGAGGTGAGGGAACTGACAGGGGGCA
>DATCXG010000340.1:0-6918 GCA_036565945.1 Gemmatimonadaceae bacterium | reverse complement strand
CGCGGGGCCGGAAGCCATTCCACGCTATGAACAGCCAGGAGTCCTTGCCGCCGTTCTTCACGTTGCTCTGGTCGCGCAGAGTGGCACCATCCACGAACGCGACGTCCTGCCCCTGGAGAAGCACGATTGAACCGTCGGGGGTGACCGTGGGAAGGTCATCACGCCAGCCGGTGGTGACGGTACCGAGGCGCCGGTCGGTGCCCACGGCGAACACCCAGGCGGAGTCTCCCTCTGCCGGCCTGGCGAGGACGTAGCGGCCCATGGGGTCCATGCGCAGCGCCTTGATCTCTCCGGGCGCGCGCAGGCGTGTCTCCACTTTATGTGTGTACCGGTCAAGCACTACGATCTCGCGCGCCGAGTCGGTGGCGACGTACAGGCGGTCGCCGCTCGGGGTGGTCGCGAGCGCGCGCACCGAGTGGTCGAGTCGCACACTCGGAACGGGCTCGAGGCCGCGCGTCCGGAGGCCCACGAGCCCCGAATCCACCGTGAAGTACACTCGATCACCGAGCTGCGTGCCGAATGCGCGTGCCACGCGTGGCAGACGGGCGCTGTCGGCGATGCTCTGGTCGGGCGGGTATATCTGCCAGACCGTAGTGCCGTTCGCGTGATCGGCGAGAATGAGGAGCGAGCCGTCCGGCTCTGGAATCGCCTCGCGGGCAGGGTAAGGCGGTTCGAATTTCCAGTTTCCGGCCGGGGTGAGCCGGACGACGCTCCCCTTGTCGTCGATTCCGTAGATTGCCGCCCCGTCCTTCGACGCGAGGTCGGTCAATCTGGACTTGGTGTCGCGGGTGACACGTCCAAAACGGAGATCCACCCTCACCGGGGCTCCCTTGGAATCAACCGCGGCCACGGAGCCGGCTTCACCATCGAAGCCGAGCACCCGCTCGATACCCGGCGCTCGGGCGCTGGATTCCCATACCATGGAGTCCACTTCCGGGTACGCGAACGCCCGGACCTGACCTCCGGCCCGCGGGAAGCGCAGGACGATCTGGTCGGGGCCGCGCATGGTGCTGGCGGAAGATGCGTCGGACACGGCAGGAGTACCGGAGCGTTCGGATCCACCGCACGCCACCAGCATCAGCGCCAACGCGAGAAGCGGCGTTCGCACGGGGGTAAAGCTACCGGTGTTGGGAGAGAGACTCAAGGAGAGTGATGGGTGGATCGGGTGGGTCGACCCAAGGTCATGAGTTCAGTTGCCAGCTCTCCGAGCAAGATGCGGGCGCGCAGCGCTTGCACCCCACGAAGACGGCCGTTGGCGGCAGCACCCCGTTCGGGCGCTGCCGCTCGGCCTCGACCCGCGCTCGATCAGGCGAGGGTGATCTCCCCGTCGATCTGGAACTCGCTGACGTGGCCATTCAGCGTCAGCGTCGCTCGCACGGGTATCGCCTCGTTACCGCTCAGCGAACCGTCCTCCAGGCCGCGTCGTACCGCGCTCTCGATCTCACGTTGCGCCGTGACCCCGAAGTGCTTGAGAAACTTGCGAACCGATATGTTGAAAGCTTCCTCGTTCATGGGATGCTCCAGTGACGGGAAATGACAGGAATCCAGAGGCGAACACGTTGCCAGTAGGGTCTGGAAGTCCGAATTGGGCTGGCTCCCACCACATGAACGTCGCTCGGATCCTCCGTGTTCGCGCGGAGTCGTCGGAGCCCCGCGACGCGCATTCACGCGTCGTGGAGTGATTCATGGAACCCCACCCCCAGCGACGCTCAATCATTACCCATCTGTGGGGGCGTTCACAAGGCGCCGCGCGGACTGGCTGCGCTCGCGGAGGACGTCCGCGCCTGATGCGCGACGAACGCCGCCATCGCACCAGTTTTGGGTGACCCTATCTGCCAGCGCACTGCTGCTTGGCGGGAGGCACGCGACCCGACTATGATTGCGACGGCGCTCGGTCGAGCGTGTCTGCACTTCGACTTTTCTCTCGTGTTTCCCGTGATGCGCACTTCCAATATTACCGTCGCGCTGGCAACCTGCGCGGACTGGCCGGCCCTTAACGACGACGATCGTCTCCTCGTACCAGCTCTGGCCGCGCGCGGGGTCAGCGCTGTACCGAGGATGTGGGACGACCCAGTGGTCGACTGGTCGGCGTACGACGCTGTGGTGATCCGCTCCTGCTGGGACTATTACCTTCGTCATGCCGAGTTCCTCGCGTGGGTCGGGCGACTGGAGGCTGCCGAGGTGCGCGTCTGGAATCCGCCGGCGCTGCTGCGCTGGAACGCGGACAAGACCTACCTGCGCGGCATCGCCGAGAGGGGGGTGCCGGTCATTCCCACGGAGTGGGTCGAGATGGGGGAGTCGGCATCGCTTGCTGAGATTCTGAGCGACGCCGGGTGGACCGGCGCGGTCGTGAAGCCCGTAGTGTCGGCCGCAGCGCACGATACCTGGCGCGTCAGTCGGGCGAGCGCCGCGGCCGATGATGTGCGGTTCCACGCTCTGACGGCGCGCGGAGGGGTGCTCGTGCAGCCATTCATCGATGCTGTCACGACGGAGGGGGAGTGGTCGTTGCTCTTCTTCGGGGGTGAGTACAGCCATGCGGTACTCAAGCATCCGCGCAACGGCGACTTCCGTGTCCAGCCCCAGCATGGTGGTACGGCCGATCTACGCGAGCCACCTGAGGGCATCGTCGACCAGGCCCGCGCCGCTCTGCGCGCCGCACACCCGGCGGCCGCGGACGCCCTGTATGCGCGGGTGGATGGTTGTGTACTCGAGGACGGTCTTCACATCATGGAGCTAGAGTTGCTCGAGCCATTCCTGTTCCTGGGCGCCGAGCGTGGCGCTCCCGATAGACTGGCCGCGGCGCTGGTGGCGCGGTTGGGCGGTGCGTGATCAGGCCGGGCCGCGCCGCCTGACGTGCGTCGGCGGCTACGCCGCGTCATGCGTCCAGGCGTTCCTCGTACGGTACGACCTCTCCATGCTCCACCGCCCGCCGGAGCAGCCGTAGATACATCGCCCAGCAGAATGACGAGGTGCGATAGTGCTCGCTCGCCTCGGCCCACCCCAGATGGGCGAACCGTAGCTGCGTCTGCCCTTGGCTGGCCTCGTCGAGCTCGAAGCTGACACGCGTGCCGAGCCAGTCCGGCATGGCCTCCACCAGCTCCAGCTCGAAGCACCGTGCCGGATCGATGCGGCTCACCCGCGCGCGCCAGTCATACCCGGGCCCGAAGCCGAGGGCGAACGTGGCGCCCTGCACCGGCTCCCCATCCGAAGTCAGAGTCCACCACTGGTTCAGGCCACCGGGGGTGCTGATGGCTGCGAAGACTCGGTCTGCCGGCGCGCAGACTACCAGGTTGTGAAGAATGTTCGGCAAGCGTCTCCATCCGGCGTAGGTGAGGTCCGTGCCGCTGCCGGCACTCTGCCGCATCCCGTCTCAGAAGGGCGGATACAGCGAGAATTGCCAGAAGCCCTTCTTGCTGGGTGCATCGTGTGGGATAGCGTAATCCCAGCGCAGTACAACATAGTTGAACAGGTTCACGCGGAGGCCGAATCCGTGACTCGTCAGCAGGCCGCGCTCGTTGGCTGGGTCGGTCACCCTTGTCCGCCGCCACCGCACTGCCTGTCCGCTGAACCAGGCAGTGGCCGCGTCGTAGAACACAGCTCCCTCGATGACTGGAATGGGGATGATGCCGGCGATGCTACCGCCGCGGATCAGAGGGAACCGTGCCTCGGCGCTCGCGAATACCAGGCTGCTGCCCTGTAGCGGCGAACAACGGTACGCCATCCTCGCGGATGTTACCGGGCAGTTGCGCTCATTGGAGAGGAAGGTGTTCCGATCGTAGCCGCGCAGCATGTTACCCCATCCGAGGTACTGGCGCGTGGAATCGGCGTCTCGGCCCGTGGACACGCTGGCGGTGAGACGCGTTGCGATGGTGAGATAGTTGAACAGGATAGGGTCGTAGCGCCGGTAGTCTCCCAGATACTCCATCCATTGGTAGTCGCCGATCGCCGGCTGCGCCTGGATGCGGTAGCGCCGACCATAGATTGGTGCGGTGAGTCCCCAGATGACGTTGTCGGAGACGTAGGCGAGCGATGGCTGAACGAAGTTCACCGTACGCGAGTGCAACCGCTCCCTCTCGTAAGGCGTGACCTGTACGCCGTTGCCATCGAGCTGGCGAGTATAGAGCAGGTCGGTGCGATCGAGGTTGGTGTAGCGTGCCGCCAGCTCCAGGCGGGTGAAGCGGTTGAAGGGGTAGATGCCAACGCCGAATGCCTGGCGGAAGATGTAGCGGGTGATGACCTGTGTCTCGTCGAAGCCGCTGGGGGTCTGAACGTAGTAGGGGTTCTCGCCGAAGTAGTACGGCGTCTGAAAGAGGCCTGTGGTGTACTGCAGGCGACGCGCAAGGCTGGCATAGGCAGCGAAGGCCTGAGCTTCCTCTATCCTGCCGTTCACCGCGCCGGAGAACGCGAGCTGGTTGTTGCCCACCATGTCGCTCAGCACGATTGCCGTGCCGCCGAACACGCCGCTCCCGAAATTGTCGCGCGCATAACCCACGGTTGGGCGCGCGATGTAGTCGGGCGAGAAGCGGATGCGATAGTCGTACAGCTCGAACGTGGTGGTGTCGGGAAGCACCATGGCGCCGCTGTCGAGCAGCGCGGCGACACTCATCACGGGATATTGTGCTTCCGCCTTGCTCGGCAACTCGCTCGACGGACGGATGCCCTCCGGCGTGTGGTAGAACGAGTAGCCGGAATCCCGTAGTGCAGCGCTGTCCTCCGCGGCGAGGCTGGTGGGCGCCGAGTTGGCATCTGTCCGGGCAGGCCGCATCGCCACCGGCGCGTTGGTACCGGGAGGAGGCTCCGCTCGGTACGGCTCTCCCTTGAGGTTTCGGGGGTTGTCGATCGTCCAGACTGAGTACTCGCCATCTTCGTAGTAGGTGAACGCCAGCCTGTCTGCCCGACGCGCCCAGGAGATTGCGGGGCTCGTCGCGGTGAGGGCGGTGACTCCACCCGCAACGTGCGTGAGCTGGTAGTGCTGTTGCGCGCCCAGGTCGTACAGGAAGACGTTGGGGATCCCGGTGCGGTCGCTCACATAGGCGATGGATCTGGAGTCGGGCGCCCACATCGGGTTGATGTTGAGCCCGTCCTGGCCGGGTAGTACTTCGATCTGCCCGCTGCTCACATGGTAGAGGGCGATGCGCAGGCGGGGAAAGCGCAGGAGCGATAGGTCGGCCCCGTCGCCACGCTCGGTGGCGAAGGCTATGGTCCTTCCGTCGGGTGACCACTGTGGCTGCAGGTCGCCATACTTGTCGTTGGTGAGATGGCGGAGGTTGCTCCCGTCGGCATCCACCATGTAGAGGTCTGTGATCCCGCCGCGATTGCCGCTGAATACCAGCCGCTTCCCATCGCTCGACCAGCTCGGGCCAGTGATGCCGTCGAGCGGGAGGGAGATGCGGGCTATGGACTTCCGGGTGGCCACATCGAGGATGTGGAGCACCTCATTGCCGCCTCCGAGAGCGGTGAAGGCGAGGAGCGAGCCGTCGGGCGAGAAGGAGCTCTGTGAATAGAGGAGCTGCAGTTCCTGGAAGTTCGGGTCCAGTGCGCTCTTCACTAGCCGGGCGACGCGCTTGCCGGTCTTCGCATCGGCGAGCCAGAGGTCTATGAAAATCTGACCGCGCAGGAGATTGCCGTTCGAGAGGAAGGCGATGTAGTCCCCATCGGGCGAGATGGCTGGTGCGATGAATATCTGCCCGCCGCTGTGGCGCTCGGTGAGGAGTGCGCGAGAGAAGCTGCGCGGCCGCTGTAGCTGGGCGATCTGAGGGAGGTGACGCACCTGCATGGCCTCGCGCCATTCGTCGCCCAGGTCATCTATCTGCACGCCGGTTTCACGCTCGAAGGCGCCTTCGACGCCCATTGACGGTACGTCGTCCATGATCGCGCCGACAATCTCGTCTCCCCAGCGTTCCGCCACCCAGGCCCAGAATGCCTGGCCGTAGCGGTATGGGAAGAACCGGTCGGGGCGCTGGGTCATCTGCTCGATGGTGGGCAGGTTTCCGTTCAGCGCCGCGTCACGCATGATGGTGGCGGTGTTGGGGTCGTCGGGGCCAACGGAGAGGTACTCGGCCATCCCCTCCATGAACCAGAGTGGAGGCTGGATGCGGGTGAGGCCGGATATTGCTCCGCCGGAGCCCTGGCCACCCTGGAAGATGTCGAACTGGAACTCGTGCACCATCTCGTGGGTGAGCACGTGCTCGAAGCTGCGGTAGTCGCCGGTGAAGAAGAGCAGCATCCGGTCGCGCATCGGCTCCGTGACCCCGCCGGTCCCCTCGCCGAGATCGCCGGTCACGTTGTTCTGGCCGAAATCGGAACGGGAAGCGAACACCATGATGGGCTTCTTCCCGCTGAACTCGTGGTCGAGAATGCGGGAGAGCCGGGTGTAGGCTCGCTCGGCCATGCGTGCCGCATCCATGGCCGCCGAGCGCTCGCGTGGGTAATAGTGAACGAGAAAGTGTTCGGTCTCGATCACCTTCCAGTCGAAATTCTGGTACTGGACCTGGTTCTTTCCGAAATAATCCTGCGCGCTGAGCGGCAGCGCCGAGAGCAGGAGCGCTGCCAGCACGCCGGTGAACCAGGCCCACCGACTAGGCATACACCGGCTGCCTACTGGTCGATATCCAGCACTTCCGCATCGCTCCATAACCGCTCGAGCTGGTAGAATTCGCGCAGTACTGGATGAAAGACGTGCACCACGAAATCCACGTAGTCAAGCAGTACCCAGCGTCCCTGCTGCAGCCCCTCCACGTGGTGCACGCGTACTCCCTCCTTCCGCAGCTCTTCCACGATGTGCTCGGCGATGGCGCGCACGTGCGTGTCCGACGAACCACTGGCGATCACGAAGTGATCGGTGGCGTCGGAGATCTGTGTCAGGTCGAGTACGGTGACATCGGTCGCCTTGAGATCCAGGCACAACTCGGCCGCCCG
>DATCXG010000636.1:0-5934 GCA_036565945.1 Gemmatimonadaceae bacterium | reverse complement strand
CCCCCAGCCGACGGCACGTGCCCACCCTGCCGTGCACATCCCCCGATCGCTCCTGGCGCGCGGCCAGGGCGAGCAGTGCGCCTATGTAGGCGTGAGTGAGCTCGCTGCGACGTTCGTCGAGCCAGTAGCCGAACTCGGTTGAATCATCGAGGTGGAACCCATCCAGCAGCGGACCGGTGTAGAGCCGCACCACCCGCGCCGCTTCGTCCGCCGCGATGGCGGCGCGCAACTCGTGCAGGTCGCAGCTCAGGCGCGATGGGTTGAGCAGGAGTCCGTCGCCCGTCGAGTCGATCGCGCCTTCGCCGAGCGCCGAGCGGAGCACGTGCACCGCCAGATTGAGCAGCCGGCGCGAGTTGGCGGTATCCCGCTCGGGCCAGAGCAGCGCCATCGCCCGGTGGCGGGAGAGCGGCTGCGGCCATGCAGCGACGATGAGCGTGAGCAGCGCGATGCGGTGACGCTGCGCCGGTGGGCCGCTGAGGAGAGCATCTCCGGAACGCAGGCACGCGCCCCCGAGTAGTTGGACCGTGATCGTCATCTCTCGTCCGCCAGCTAATCGGTGGCTAACGCCGAGTGCGAGGGGCAGCTAATCGCTCGGCCTCATGTTCCGCGTGGGTTCAAGATGACTCATACCATGCGAGGCCACAATGATACGGACCATGCAGGTGCTAGCCGGGATCGCGCTGCTGGGTGGGTGCGGCAGCGAGCCAGTCGCGACCGAAGTCACCGCCGACATCCAGCCGAGGGTGGCCGCCTCTGCGGTGACGAGCCAGGCGTCGAGGGCGGCCGAGGCGAGGGATCTCGCGGCACTACGCGCGGCGACGGGGCGATTCCATAACTTCGCAACGGCATTTGCCGCCGGACACACCTTCCTGTTCATGAACATGTGCATGGTCGACGAGAGCGCAGACAATCTGGGCGGTATGGGTTACCACTACGTCGATACTGGACTTCTGGACGGAACTGTGGACGTCAGAACGCCGGAAGCGATTCTCTACGAGCCCCAGCCCAACGGGCAGCTCCGGTTGGTCGGAGTCGAATACGTCATCCCGAAGGATGCGTGGACGAGCGAGGATCCACCCGTGCTCTTCGGGCGGGAGCTCAAGTTGAACGCTTTCGACCTCTGGGCCCTGCATGTCTGGATCTGGGAGGATAACCCCAGCGGCATGTTCGCCGACTGGAACCCGCGGGTCACGTGCGACTACGCCCCCGCCGCGACCGCCGCGTCGCACCACTGATAAGCCATCGACAGCTGGAGCGGAGAATCCCGATGCCGAAGTACATCATCGAACGTGAGATCCCGAACGCGGCGGCCCTCTCCGCCGCGGAGCTGAAGGCCATCTCGCAGCGCTCGTGCGCAGTGCTACAGCAGCTCGGTCCCAGCATTCAGTGGGTGCAGAGCTTCGTTACCGAGGACAAGATCACCTGTGTGTACATCGCCCCCAATGCCGAGCTGATCCGAGAGCATGCCAGACTCGGGGGTTTCCCCGCGGATCGCGTGCTCGAGGTGGCGACCATCATCGATCCGACGACGGCGGAGTGGAGCGAGCTCGCGGCCGAGGCGGCGTCCTAGGCGAGACGGAGTCTTCTTCTGGGGCCTTTCCACACCCTCTGGTATTGTTTTGTACGTACATCCGACGTACATTCATGCAGCCGACCGATCGCCCGGCCGGCTGCACCAGGGAGGCCTGATGGCTCACAAGGCAATCAAAGAATCACCCAAGCCGACGGCGCGCATGCTGAAGGCGCGCACGGCGCAGAAGGTCGACAAGCAGCGCGCGGATCGTTCGCGACCCGCGCGGACCGAGCGCCTCAATGTGCGTATCACGCCCGATGAACAGGCACTTCTCACCGAGGGTGCCGGCATCGAGGGCGTCAGCGTGTCGGCGTTCGTGATCAAGGCGGCCCGCGCTCGCGCCAGGGCTCTCCTGCGACGGCGCCGACTGATTAGACTGTCGGATCGCGATCAGAGAGCATTGATCGATGCGCTGCTTTCCCCGCCGGAGCCGAACGCCGCGCTGGTACGCGCAGCCGCCTCTCACGCACGTGAAGCAGCCCGGCGCTCGACCGCGGAATCGGCACGATGAACTCTCCCTCGGTTCGTGACCGGGCCTCCTAGCCGGACCAGACAATTCATCACAACGCCGCTCGAGTCGCACCATGATCGAGCGGCGTTCTCGTGTGGCGAGGCGTCGCTCGACAACTACCTTCGCGATCGTGCCGTGCCGGATGCGAAGGGGCTGAGCACGATCACCTTCGTCCTGCTAGACCCGGCAGACCAGAGAACCATCCAGGGGTACTACTCCCTGAGCTCTACGAGCATCGAGTTCGGTGCCGTACCCGATGACATCGTGAAGAGATTGCGGATCTCCAGGCACCGCACCATGTCGGCAACCCTCATCGGCCGGCTCGCGGTCTCCACTCGGTGTCAGGGACGGCGGCTCGGCGAGGCGCTGCTCTTCGACGCGCTCACGCGATCGTACTTCGCGGCTCGGGAGGTTGGCAGTGCTCTCATCATCGTGCGTGCGCTCGACGATGACGCCGAGCGATTCTATCGGAAGTACGGCTTCATTCCGCTGGTGGATGTACAGCGCGGACTGTTCATACCGACGGCGACGGTGGCGCCACTCATGCATCATAGTGCCTGATGTGCTACTCCACGTCGTGCCACTCTGAGACGACCACGTCGTTGCCGTAGCGCGAATTGCCGCTTTGCGGAAGCGTGTAGCTTTGTGCAAGCGGGTAAGATGAAGCTGGTCTCGCCGGTAGCAGAAATTGTGCACGAGTAGCTCTGCCGCTTCCGCGCCCGACACGGGATCATTCAACGAAACCGGCCCCACGGAGGCCCTGTAATGTCACAACGGACGCAATGGCTCAGACTATCCACGCGCGTGCTCCCCGCGCTCATCTTCCTCTCCCAGTTCTTCACTAGCACCGCACTCGGCGCCCAGGGCGACAAGCTCACCAAGCGGGTCGAGCGGGCCGCGGAGGTGCTCACGGAGCTCGTGTCCGTCCCCGACAAGGCGCCTCCAAGCGCGCTCCTCTCGGAGGCAACCTGCGTCGCAGTCGTTCCGGGGGTGGTTCAGGTAGGGCTCGGCTTCGGCGGGCGTGCCGGATACGGTCTGGCGAGCTGCCGGACGGGTACGGGGTGGAGCCTGCCGACCTTCGTGGGTCTCAAGGGGGGAAGCTTCGGCCTCCAGATCGGTGGGCAATCGGCAGACGTCGTCCTGGTCTTCGTGAACAAGGATGCGGGGCGACTGGCGTCGTCCACGTTCAACCTCGGCGGCGGCGCGTCCGTCGCCGCGGGGCCCCTCGGGCGGAACGTGTCAGCCGAGACCGATTACCGGTTGAAGTCCGAGATCTACTCCTACTCCAAGAGCAAGGGACTCTTCGCCGGGGTCGACGTCTCGGGGACGAAGTGGGAGCTCGACTACTCCGCCAATCGCAAAGCCTATCCGAAAGCCGATGACATGCCGAGGGGCGATGATGCAAAGAGTGTCACGGCGCTGCTGAGCACCGATGGCGCGAAGGCGCCCGAGATCTTCAGACCGTTTCTGCAGAGTCTGGTGAAGAACATCGGAGAGGGGACGGTGAAGTAGCCGTCGTGGTGGCGCCGAGCTGGCGCCGCGCGGGTGCCCTCGCCCTTTCACCCAGGGGACGGTTCTACCAGTGTAAGGAAGGGGACATTTCTATTGGTGGCTGACACGGATACCTGACGATGCCTTGACACATCGGCTACTCACCTTTAGTCTTGCGCACCACAGCGTATGACTCTCAGCCGCGATCCGGTTCACTTCTTCCCGACCCGAACACACATGCAACATCTGCTCGCCGCCTGTTCAATGTGCACGATGAATTGTGAGCGCTCGGTGGAGAGCGGTCGCGGTTGCGCAGCGTGTTCGATGGGGGCGATGTTGCTTCGCTAGACAGTACGCTGATCGATTCGCCAGGCCCGCTCTCCACGAGAGCGGGCCTTTTTCGTGCCCCCAACCGCGGCCGCCGCACCAGGTAGTGCTCCCCCATTTCCCTCTCATGTTGAATCTCGTCGATTCTCTCACCCACCCCGCGTCCGTGGCGCGGCGCGAGATGCGCCGCTCCATGGCGCAGCACGTCATGCCGAGCATGCGTCCGGCGGCGAGCATGTGTCCGCGCACCGGCTCGTGCGGCTGTTGCCTTGGCGCGCCCGGATGATGGTGGATTGATAGTCAGCGCACATCCCGCGCTCACCACTCACCGCCTCATCCGGCCGCTCACCTCGAGCGGCCGTTTTTCGTTCCCCCGTCCTTCGCCCTTCTTCACGCTCGCTGATCGAGCGGCTCACTCTTCGCCATTCCATTCATGCTCGCTCATTCAAGACGCACGCGCCGCGCGGTACTCGCGTTCGTCGCCGCACTTCTCTTCTTGCCGCCATGGCATGCGGCGCGAGGACAGGACTCTGTCTCGCGCAACACGCCGACCAGCGGCATCGTGGCCGGTCGCGTCGTCGACCGGACCTCCAACCTTCCCGTGGCCGACGCGCAGGTCTCCCTCCCTGACGGACAGCGGGGCGCGCTGACCGCCGCGGACGGCACGTTCCGCATCGTCGGCATTCCCATCGGCACCGTCCGCATCCGCGCGAGTCGGCTGGGATACGGCGCCGAGACGCGCGTGGTGGAGGTGCGCCCAGGGAGCGAGGCGCAGGCCGACTTCGCCCTGAACGCCATAACCCCAGCGCTCGATGCGGTCGTCGTCACCGCGACCGGCGAGGGCCAGCGCCGTCGCGAGAGCGGCGCGAGCGTCGGGCAGATCCGACTGGACTCCGCGGTGGTGCTGACCGGCGTCCCCGACTTCGCCGCGGTGCTCGGCGGCCGCTCCGCCGGCGTCCGCGTGGAGACGGGGAGTGGCACGACGGGCACCGGCGCCCGGGTTCGCATTCGAGGCTCCAACTCGGTGTCGCTGAGCAACGACCCGCTCCTCATCATCGACGGCGTCCGCGTGTCGGCATCCTCGAGCTCTTCCACCATCTCCCTCGGCGGGCAGTCACCGAGCCGGATCAACGACCTCAATCCCGCCGACATCGAGAACATCGAGATCATCAAGGGACCGGCGGCAGCCGCGCTTTACGGCACGGCCGCGGCCAACGGTGTCATCCAGGTCACGACGAAGCGCGGCCGGGCCGGCAGGACGCGGTGGAACAGCTACGCCGAATACGGTCAACAGCACAGCGTGTCGAACTTTCCCGCGAACTACGCGCAGATCGGTGTCACCTCCGGCGGTGCGCGTACCACTAACTGCACCATCGACCAGCGTACGCAGGGCCTCTGTACCGCAATCGCGGACTCGCTGGCGGTCTTCAACCCGCTGGAGGCATACAACCCTCTGCGCGTGGGGAACCGGCAGGCGTACGCGCTCAGCGCATCCGGTGGTGGCGAACAGGCCACGTACTACATCGCCGGCACGGTGGAGCAGGAGCAGGGGGTATTCGATCCCAACAAGCTCTCCCGCTCGAACCTGCGCGCCAACATCCGCGCCCAACTGGCGCCGACCGTCGATGCAACCATCACCGCGGGCTACCTGTGGAGCGATCTGCAGCTTCCGCTCAATGACAACAGCTCGTACGGGTCCCTCGGCTCCGGGCTGGACGGGCTGGCGTTCAACTGCTCTCCCGCCACGCCCTGCGGCGCCGACACACGCAGTCACGGCTACAAGACCGGCCAGCTCCCGCAGGAGCTCTTCGCCATCGAGACCGGCCAGGACATGCGAAAGTTCGTAGGGGGCGTCAACGTGAACTGGCGGCCCCTCTCCTGGCTGGCGGCGGTGGCGACCGTGGGAGCCGACATCGGGAATCGCTTCGACCATCAGACCATTCCGCCCGGCCTCGTCGTCGCTAGCGCGGACATGGCGGAGGGGCAGCGTCGCGCGAACCGCTTCGAGCTCAGCACATACACGGCGAATGGC
>DATCXG010000629.1:0-5081 GCA_036565945.1 Gemmatimonadaceae bacterium | reverse complement strand
CCGGATTGCTGGCGATGGACTGAACTGCCGCAGCGTCTCGTCGTCACTATTGCATCCGGAGGTGAAGCCCTCGTGCATCACTTATTACAATTTGGAAACGCTCGCATTACGAAATCTTCATCTCTCCCCCCCGAGTCCCTGACTCCTCCGGATACGGGAACCACTCGGCCAGATTGTGCACCCTGCCGCGGTCATCGATGTAGACCACGTGCTCGCGGCGCATCTCCGTGGGCGAGTGCAGTCCGAGCGCGGCAGCGACGGTGAACAGTCCGTGCCGGCTCGCCACCACGTAGTTCGCGGCGCGGTACTTCTTCTCACCCACCACCAGCGCCTGCTGGAAGCGCGGGTCGGTGGTGGCCACACCCACGGGACAGCGGTTGGTATGGCACTGCTGAGCGCCGATGCACCCCACCGAGATCATGAAGCCGCGCGCGACGTTCACCAGATCCGCTCCCATCCCGAGCGCCACCGCCATCCGGTCCGGCGTGAGCAGCTTTCCCGAGGCTATCAACTTCACTCGATCTCGCACGCCGTGACGCCGCAGAGAATCGTCCGCGATGATGAGCGCGGAGTGGATCGGGAGCCCCACGCTGTCGGCGAGCTCCGAGTAGGTGGCGCCGCTCCCACCCTCGCCACCATCTATCGTGATGAAGTCGGGCCCTTCCCCTGTGGCGGCCATGTATGCCGCCAGCTCGTCCATCGACGTCGCATCGCCGAGCACGAGCTTCACTCCGACCGGCTTGCCGCCCTCGGCGCGGATGCGCTCTATGAAGTCCACCATCCCCGGCACGTCGGCAAATTCGTGGAAGCGATTGGGGCTGTCGACATCCTTGTACGGTTCGAGCCCACGGATCTCGGCGATCTCCGGAGTCACCTTGGCGCCGGGGAGGTGGCCACCACGGATCTTGGCGCCCTGCGCCATCTTGAGCTCGAAGGCCTTCACCTGCGGTAGTGCCGCCTTCCTTCGCAGCTCGGCCCAGCTGAAGGTGCCGTCGCGATCGCGGAAGCCGAACTTGCCCGGGCCGATCTGCGCGATGATGTCCGCGCCCCCCTCGAGGTGATGGGGCGAGAGCCCGCCCTCGCCAGTGTTCATCCACGTGCCACCGGCCATCCCCAGCCCCCACGAGAGCGCACGTATGGCGTGATCGCCCAGTGAGCCATAGCTCATCGCCGACATCCCCACCAGGCCCCGGACCCGGAACGGTGTGCGGCACCCCGGTCCGATCACCACCGCATCTTCAGCGGTGAGCAACCATGGATCCGCCTCGAACTCCTCGCTGTGCTCCTTGCGGCTGAAGAGGCCTTCTTCGTCGGTCACGTAGCGGCGCGTGGCGACGCGCACGCTGTTGTCCGTGCGCATGTCGGTGTTGAGCGTGGGGAACATGCTGTTGCGCAGATAGTAGCCCGGCTTCTCGAAGTCTCGCTTCGAGCCGAAGCCGATCAGCCGCTCCAGGTACTTGCTCGACTTCACCACCTCGGCGAACTGCACGCGGCTGAACGGCTTCCCGTCGTTGTCCTCATCGAAGAAGTACTGCCGCATCTCGGGCCCCACGCTCTCGAAGACATAGCGCAGCCGTCCGAGTATCGGGTAGCTCCGGAGGATCGAGTGCTGCCGCTGCTTCCGATCGAAGAAGTAGAGGTAGAACGCGATCAATGGCGGGACGATGATAGCCGCAAAGACTACCACGGCCAGCACTATGAGGGCATACTCGACGAACGCCGGCATGCGCGAGGCCTCCTGTGAAATCGGGAGAGGTCGAACGTCCCCTGCGGGATTCGAGAGCTACGCGATCAGCTCGATCGCACCGCCCAGGTGGATGACGTCCGTGGACTCGTGGATGAGATCCTGTCCGAACATGACGCCTGTACCCTGCATCTGTCGATAGGTAGCGAGGGTCCGCAGCGGCTCCTTCCCGCGCGGCAGTCGCCTGGTCAGTGGTGTTTATCGCGCACCGCGTGTAAGGCGGGTCAGATTCTGGTCCGCCTTTTGACATAGCGACGCTCCGTGCGCAAACTCTCACACTCATGCTATCTGAATTGATCGCGGCCGCCGGGCGGAAGGCGCTCATCACTGGGCTCGTTGCGATAGTCACTACCGTCGCCACCATCGCGCTCAGAGCCACGAGTGCCGGCGACATCGCCGTGTTCATCGCCTCCGCTGCGGCGCTCGCGAGCCTCGCTTCGGTGGTCGGAGAAGCCACAGACCAACTCGGAGCTCGCCTGGGCCCCGGCGCCACGGGAGTGGTGCAGTCGGCACTCGGGAATCTGCCAGAGCTCTTCATCAGCATCTTCGCGCTACGCGCGGGGCTGGTAGTCGTGGTGCAGACCGCGCTCATAGGGTCGATCCTCGCCAACAGCCTCCTCGTCCTCGGCCTCGCTTTCGCGGTGGGCGGCCTGCGCCACGGGCGGCAGAGATTCGGAACCGAAACCACCCGGATGACCGCGATGCTCCTCGTGCTCTCCGTCGCGTCGCTCGCGATCCCGACGCTCGCCACGGCGCCGGGGGCGCCGGACTTCGGCCACGCGCGCGACCTGAGCATCGTGACCGCGGTCGTACTGCTCGTGGTGTTTCTCGGGAGCATTCCCATGGCGGTGCGCGGCGATATCGGACCCGCGCGTACGAAGCACGAGGGCGCGACGGGGTGGTCGCTCGCCGCCTCGGTCATCGTCCTGGCCGCGGCGGGGTTGGGCGCGGCCTTCGTCTCCGACTGGTTCGTCGAAGCGCTGAAGCCGGCGATGGCCAGTCTGGCGTTGTCGGAGGAGTTCGTGGGGCTCGTGATAGTTGCCATCGCGGGCAACGCAGTGGAGAACGTGGTCGGGATCACGGCGGCGGCGCGCAATGAGGCCGACCTCGCCGTGAGCCTCATTCTTAACAGCAGCCTTCAGATAGCGCTCCTGCTCATCCCGGCTCTGGTCCTCATGAGCATCTTCCTGGGCGGGCCGATGCTCACCCTCATCGCGCCGCCGCTGCTGATCGCGTCGCTCGGCCTGGCGGCCATCCTGGGCGCGTTGATCGTCTTCGACGGAGAATCGAACTACGTGGAGGGACTCGCGCTGATCGGGCTCTACATCATCATCGCGGGGAGCGTCTGGTTCGGACCGCCGCTCGCCCCATGACGGCAACCGAGACCGAGGTCATGTAGTGCGCAAGCGGCGGCGTCCGCGAGTGCGGACGCCGCCGGGCAATCACCTCGCGCTCCTGTGACGGCTTCTGGTCCGGCCGATCATCGGTTCACGCGTGAACGCGATCCGAGCCGGCGATCTTGACCAGCTTGTTGTAGACGCCGAGGAGAAGGAATGAAGGAGCCCACTGGCCAACGAAGAGACTCTCCTCCTTCTTCCCGGTAATCTGCAGTACGAGCGAAATGCCCATGGAACCAAGGGCTGCCCATAGATACGCGTCGGATGGGATCTTGGCCGTCTGCTCTTCAATGGTGCGCGCGACGGGCCCCTCTGCGTGTTCCTGAGCTTCCTGCGTCCTTTCCTGGGTTTCGAATGCTGTCCTCACCATTTCCCATCTCCTCTCGGTTTACCGACTGAACTGATCGCGGCGCTGACCATCAACGCCTCGCCCGACACGACCATCGGTTCGCGTCGGAGGCGGCCTCTCTGGCCGGTTTCATGCCACGGCCCGCGCGCACGGGCGAAGTCGGACATCGAGCGAGGCACGAGCAGCGAGCGGCACAGTCGTGAGAACCATCAGCGACGCTACATCAGCGACGCCGCGTGCACGCACGCTGTGCGCGTCGCGATCTGCCGGGCCGTGCCGGAGGGGCCGCTGCGTCACCCACAGAGCCGGCCTCGTCGAACAAGGAAAAAAGTTCGGCCACCCCCTTGCGCGGTTGGCAATATATGTTCAATTTCTGTTCACTACCTGCGCAAGATAATCCCGTAGCCGCAAACGATGGAGATTCACGATGAGAAGACTGCTTGCCTTCCCCGCACTCGCCGCCCTCGCGCTCGGTGCTCCGCTCGCAGCGCAGCAGAGCGCACCCAGGCTCTTCCTCGAGGGGCGCGGCGGCGCAGTGGTACCGACCTTCGACATCGCCGACGTCGCCAGTACCGGTGGTGCCTTCGGAGCTACCATCGGATATCAGCTCGACCCCCGCTGGGTTCTCATGGGCGAGTTCGATTACGGCATGCACCAGGACGAGCCCACCAGCAGCGTGGACATCAAGACACTGCACTACATGGCCAAGCTCGGCTACTCCCTCACCGGTCCTCGCGAGCGGGGCTGGGAGGCCATCGTCAACCTGGGCGCGGGGGCCGTCGGGTTCGACGTCGAGGGTGCTCCCGAGAGCAACACCTACTTCGCGATCAATGCCGGCGCCAAGCTCATTTACAACGTCAACCGATCGGTGGGATTCGTACTCTCGCCACAGGGTGACATCGCCTTCAGCAACGAGGACGAATTGAGCACGACCAACGCCTGGGTGTGGCCGGTGACTGCCGGCATCCGCGTCAGGTTCTGACCCTTCTCACCAACGAGGACTATTCCATGAAGCAAATCGACACCATCGCCACGCTGCTGCTGATCATCGGCGGCTTGAACTGGGGGCTGGTCGGCCTGGCCAACCTCGACCTCGTGGCCGCCATCACGGGCGCCGGAAACTTCGGCAGCAAGAACGTGCTCGGCGCCATCATCTACACACTGGTTGGCCTGGCAGCGGTCTACAAGCTGCTCACGTGGAGCACTTCCCGACGGCCTACCTTCGCGGAGGGATGTTGCAGTAGACGCCCGGTCGTTCGCGGAGAACCTGCCGCGGCCGGCCGGGCCCGCCGCCTAAGCAATCTCGCGCGCACTCCCGAAGGGCGCGATCGTCGGAGTTGAGGCTCGCCGGGAGTGCCGGTAGTATCCACACGCAACCTGTGCAGAAGCTGTTCTCAAATCATGCTCGCGGAGGCGCGTGCAGAGAGTCAACCACAAGGGCGCCGCTGCCCTGCTCTCCATCGGGGCTCTATCCTCGGCCACGGGTATTCCGGTGGAGACGATTCGTACATGGGAGCGCCGCTACGGCTTCCCCCGTGCTGAGCGCAAGCCTTCCGGGCACCGGCGGTATCCAGTAGCTACGGTTGGTCGC
>DATCXG010000609.1:0-4627 GCA_036565945.1 Gemmatimonadaceae bacterium | reverse complement strand
GGACTCGCCGGCGAGCTGCTCGGGCGACATGTAGCCGGGTGTGCCGAGGCCAGTTCCGGTTCGGGTGAGGCGCTCGCTCCCGCCTTCGGTCGCCTGCTCCACAGCGCGTGCGATGCCGAAGTCCGCCAGGATCGCGTGTCCGTGCTGCAGGAAGATGTTCTCAGGTTTGAGGTCGCGGTGGATAACGCCGAACGCGTGCGCGAATGCGAGCGCATCGGCGACTTCGCGCAGCAGGTGAATTGTCGCATCGATGGGCAGTGCGCCGTGGAGCGCGAGGCGCTGCCGCAGAGACTCGCCGGCGATGTACGGCGTGACGTAGTACAGCAAGCCGTCGCGCGCGCCGGCGGACAGGATGGGCAGGATGTGTGCGTGCTGGAGCTTCGCCGTCACGAGCATCTCGCGCTGGAACCGCTGTGCGCTGGCCTCGCTGGCGAGCTCCGGCGGCAGCAGCTTGACCACCACCTGCCGCTCCAGCGATCGCTCGGTCGCAAGGAAGAGCCGGCTCATCCCGCCGGGCGCGAGCTCGCGCTCGACTCGGTAAGCATCACCGAGTGAGCTCTGCAATAGTTCCTGGAGCGAGGTCGACACCGGCCGTCCGCGCGAGAGAGAACCTTCTAGATACGCTCGTGCGCGGCCACAATCAAGCAGGTTCGAACGGACCGCGGCCCTCGTGTCCAACCACTTCCTCCCCCGCCCCAACCGTCCTCATGAACGCCTCGAACACATCCCCTCTCCACCAGTGCACGGACTCCCGCATCCTCCGCAACGCCTCTCCCTTATCCAACGCCCCTCTGTAACTCCGCGTCGTAGTCAACGCGTCGTACACGTCCACGATGCAGATGACCTGCGCGCTCACCGGGATCTCCTCCCCCCGCAGCCGATCCGGATACCCCGACCCGTCGTACTTCTCGTGATGCGATCTGATGATCGGCTTGATGTCCCACGGGAATTCCACGTTCTCCAGTAGCTCGATTCCCCAGACGGGATGCATCTGCATCACTTCGAACTCTTCCCGCGTCAGCGATCCGGGCTTGTTGAGTATCTCGTGCGGTACGCGAACTTTCCCGAGGTCGTGCAGGTACGCACCAAGCCTTATGGTGGTCTGAGCTGCTTCGTCGAAGCCGAGCTCGCGTGCTACTTCGATCGCATACCCAGCAACCCGCTCGCAGTGACCGTGTGTGTAGCTGTCGGCGGATTCGATCGACTGGCCCCAGTCGCGCACTATAGCGAGGTAGGTGTCTTCGAGGTTGGCGCGCTTGGCTGCTACGTCGACCAGGTCGACGCGGGCATCGAGCTTGCCGAATAGACTGTGCGCCGAGTTGAGGAGGGTGAGGGCTTCCTGGTTCCTCCCCATCACCTGATACAGTCTCGCAAGCTCGCGCGAGCTCTCGGCTTGACTCAATATGGAGCCGGTACTGACCGCGAGCTCGATGGCCGCCCGAAGTCTCGACTCGGAGAGCGCAGGACGCCCGGTCTCACGGTACACGATGCCGAGAACTTTGTAGGCGTCGACCTTGTCGAGTCGCGCGTCGAGTCGGTTGAAGATGCGCAATGCTTCCTCAGCGCTCTGCCTCGCGAGGTCGTAGTGCTGGCGCGCTAGGTGAACTTCGCAGTGGTTGAGGAGGCAGAGTCCCCTGATGCGCACGTCCCCGTTGCGCTCGGCGATCTCGATACTCGACCGGAAATATCGATCGGCGTCGTCCCAGAGTTGCTGGTCGGCGCTGATCATGCCGAGGTTGTGGTAGGCGATCGCGCACCCCCGCTCGTCGCCCACGCTACGGCTCGCCTGAAGTGATCGCTCGTAGTGCTTGAGCGCCGCTGGTAGATCGCCCTGAATGTTGGCGAGGATGCCAAGGTTCTGTTCTATGCGAGCGCGGAGTTCGAGGTTGGAGCCGCCGAGTGCAAGGGCGCGCTGGTAGATCTCTCGTGCATCGGCAATCGCGCCGCCCTCGAATTCGATGATCGCGAGTATGTTGAGGGCTTCGGCCGCAAGGATATCGTGGTCCGTGGCGCGGGCCACATCGTAGCTGCGTTGGCAGAGCTGACGCGCCAATGGCTGGTCGTCCAGATGATGCTGAACGATAGCCAGACGCCGCAACGCCTCGGCGAGTATTGCCCGCTCGCCGCTCTGCTCTGCCTCTTCGATCGCCGATTCGTAGGTCTGGACAGCCTCGTTAATATCGCCGGCACGCTCACGCTCGCGCGCTAGCGCAAGGAGATCGCCAGCGCGATGGCCCGAGACAATCGGGGCCGGCCGCGCTGGCGGGGCTGAATGGTGAGAAACAGTGAGCGGATCAGCCTTGGCCATCAGACACCCCTAGTAGGCCACCGCATACCGCGAGAAGTGCTTCAGATCCGCACTCACTCTCTGGTGCAGCAGATCGTCCACCGAGAGCAGCAAGTCCAGGATGCTGAGCGACTCGGTCGTATACGCGATCCTCTTGGGCAGCAGGTTCGTGACGAGCCCGCAGCTGCTGTAGTCGAGCGTCAGGGTGGGCTGGTGCCGGCGATTGAACTTCAACCCCTCTGGCGCGAACCGGACCGACACGACATTGCCAACGGGTGCCTCGCCCGTGATGAGAACGTTCCTGTCGAGCGCGCCGCGTGGAACTACGAGGCTATGCTTGCCAATGCGCAGCGTGCCGCCGTTCGGCCCGATAACCTCGCTGTCGATGGCGTAGCTCTGCGGCCCGCACGAGAGCAGCCCGCCGAGTACACCGCCTTCCTGGCCGAGCCCATCCAGCACGCCGTCGAGAGGTAGTCCCAGTAGTGGAGAGACTTCAGCCGCCGGCTGCCGCTCTGTGGGCGCTATCCCGGTAGGCAGTGCGTCGGAAGAACAGCTGACGCCGGCCGCGATTAGCAGAGCCGACATCAGTATGGTTGTGATACGCGAGCGGGTCATCGTCGACTCCGGAGAAGGAATTATCCCGCGGCGTCGCGGGAGTATGGAGCGTGTTTGGGGCGCCGTGAATGCAGGCGGAGGAAGCAACGGGCGTACCGGCGAATGCCACGCGAAGTCGTGCCGATGGCCTGTAACGTTTTGTTGCCCCCACGGTTACGGCCATCTCGTAGTGCCGCGCCCGCTTGACTGCTCCATGGTTCCCGTGGTGGAAATATTTGATGTACCAGTTGATGCGTTTCGTGCCAGCCGATCACTCACGCCGAGCGACCCAGTAATCGTTGCGTTGAGGCGCGGATGCATCAGTCTCTGTGGAGCCAGCCCGTCGATATCGCGAGTTTCTACCGTTCTCCGTGCCCAGGCATCTCTGTGGTTCAAACAGTTCCCAAAGCCTTTTCGCAGTTCTCCGTGTCTCCGTGCCTCCGTGGTTCAAGCCGTTGCAGTTTTCGTCTTTCGCCGTGTCTCCGTGGTTCACGACCGGGGCGATGCCACGACTGGCGCGAAGGTGAGGGATCTGCCCAGGTCTCGGGCGATAGTAATAGTGACGTCGATGTGGCTCGGTAGTGCGCGATTGAAGTAGCCATCTACCAACGCGGGACGCTCCCCGATGACGGGCTTCACCAGAATGAGTCGGCTAGCACCCAACTCGCCGGCGACCCAGGCGGCGATGCTATCCGAGGTCACTTCCCACGAATGCGGCAGTCGGTCGGTGCTCCGGATCCATCGGTAGGGGGCGAGCACGGGGAGCTGGCCGCTCGCCAGGGTAGCCGCGATCTCTCCCGGTTCAGCCACGAGCTGCGTACCCGCGATGCGCGACGCCAGGAGCTGGGCGTACTGGTCCATGCCGAGTATCGCCATCCAGTGCGCGGCGTCGTCGGTGAGTCCGATCTCGCTGTCGAGGCGCCGCACGGTGTCGGCGAACGGGCCTCCGCCGGGTACGATCACGACTCTGTCTCGACGCGCCCCGGCAAGCTCGAGATGGGGGATGATCTCTTCGAGCGCACCCTGGCGGCCGAGTAGCGAACCGCCGAGTTTGATCACGGTATCGACAACGGCGCTCACGCCGGCAGCCACTGGTCGAGGAGCAGCGCCACCGCGGCCGCCGGCGCGCTCCGTGCCGCGAACGGGCCGAGATGCCGGGCGAGATCCACTCTGGTCAGTCCCAGTCGCGCGGCCGCGCGCGCCGCCAGGAAGGCGCCGATCCCGGCGGTCACAACGATGGAGATGGAGGGTTGATGGGACCGTACGCGATCAAGAGCCCGGGCGATGCGCACCACCTGCGCCGTAGCCACGTACTCGGCTATCTGGTCGATGGCGTCTTCGTCGAGCATCTCGCGGTCGGCGCAGACGATGCGCGCCAGCCGCTCGCCGGCTGCCTCGCGAGTGGTGGGTCGGCCGTCGGGGGTGGGCGCCTCGTACTCCGCCGGCCCGATGTCGCCCCGCCACAAGTGCACGTCCCCCACCAGTGCGAAGGATTCGGCCGATACAGCGGCCATCCCACCGGCCAGTGGTACCTGTTCGACAATCGCCTCCACCGGTGTCCGGACCGCGCCCAGGTACACGAGCTCGCCCGTGAGGAGCCGTTCGGGGTCCGTCCTTCCTTCGGCTACTATCTCGCCGCCACGCACCGGGATGATGTCGGTCGTTGTGGTTCCCGTGTCCACGAGGATACTATCGGGCCACGTCATGGCCACTATCGCGGCGGTAGCGCGCCAGTTGGAGGCGGCC
>DATCXG010000593.1:0-6532 GCA_036565945.1 Gemmatimonadaceae bacterium | reverse complement strand
AGCCGGCTGGCCCAGTCGGGGTGCAGCGACCGGAACGCCCTGATCGACCACCCATTGCGGAGCACGCGCCGCAGCCGGCGATACGCGCGGTCCTCCACGGGGCGCAGACCGTCGCCGTGCTCGACGTGCGCGCGCCAGCCGCCGAGCTCCCCCTCCCAGTCGCCCAGGTGAAAGCGGATGCCCACATCCTGCTCCAGGATTTCGCCACCCCAGCAGTCATGGTTGCCGCCGATCATGAGCACTGGCATCCCTGCGTCGCGCAGCTCGGCGAGCGCGCTCAGGGTCCGGAAGTGACCGCGCGGCATGACGTGCCGCCACTCGAACCAGAAGTCGAACAGATCTCCGTTGATAAGCAGTGATCCCGCGCGCTCTCCCACGTGGCGAAGAAAGGAGACGAGAGATCGTTCATCTTCCGCCGGCCCGGCACCCAGGTGGGCATCGGAGAATACGTAGCATGGATCCGCTAGCATGTCGGGATTCTAGCGCGCATCCAACGTCTTTACAAACCCGTGGTGCGCGGTCATGTTGGCCAGCCATGTCACGTACCTCATCTCTGGAACTGCGAGTTCGCTACGCCGAGACCGACATGATGGGTGTGGTGTACCACTCCAATTATCTCGTCTGGTGCGAGATTGGCAGAACCGATCACATCCGCTCGAGCGGCATGACGTATCGTCAGATGGAGGAAGCTGGAATCTTGCTGGCTGTGGCCGAGGCGACTATTCGTTATCGGGCGCCTGCCCGATACGATGATCTCATCCGGGTGGAGACGATGCTCACCGATGTCTCTTCGCGCGCGGTGACCTTCGAATACCTGATCACGAATGCCGCCACGACCGAGCGCCTCGCCACGGCTCGCACGGTGCTGATCGCGCTGGACCCTTCGCATCGTGTGATCAAGCTTCCTCTCGACATCCGAGAGCGGCTGGAGCGCGACACTGGCCCGTGACAATTCGCTGGTTGCTTCTCCTCACATTCCTGGTACTCACCCCCGTGGCTTGCGCACCCAAGGCGCCGCCGCTGCGAGGTGCGATAGTTCCGGTACGCCTGCCCGGCGCCACGCTTCCTCCGCTGCACCGGAAGCTCGTCTTTCTCTGGGAGTATACCGACGAGAGCGTGCGCGCTCAGGGAGATGGCGCCGCCCGTGTGGCGCCGCCGGACAGCATGCGTCTCGATCTGTTCATCGGAGGCGGTTACGGCGGTGGGAGCGCGGTGCTGATCGACGATGAGCTGACAACCTCGGGCAGCGGTCAGATAAGTGGGTATCTTCCGCCAGTTCCGCTGCTCTGGGCGTCGCTGGGGCGCCTGGCCGTGCCAACCGGGCCGGATACGACCGTGCGCGTTGACGGCGACACGCTCCGCGTCGAGATTGGACATAGACCCACCTGGCGAGCCACGTTCGCCGCGAGCAGGCTGTGCCGCCTCGAGCTCATCGAGGGCGGCCGGATCAGACAATGGGTGACGCGCGATTCCGCCGGGCACGTCCACTACGAACACGAGGGCGCGCGCCGAACACTCAACCTCACCGTGACGCGCGTCGACACAGTTTCCGCATTCGATGCCACGATCTGGCGCTAGACTGATCTTCGCGATTCTACCGCTCCTTCTCGCGGGCTGTATCTACGGCTTCGCGGGCGGTGGCCTGCCCCCGAACATCAGGAGCGTGGCTGTACTACCCTTCGAGAACCAGACTCCGCTCGCGCCGCTGCAGCACGAACTGCTCGAGGAGATGCGGGGCGAGGTGGAGGGCCGTCTGGGTCTTCGCGAGGCATCGGAGAAGCGCGCTGATGCCATCGTGCGCGGCCGGATCGTGAGCTACGAGCCCGACATACCGGTGGCCTACAGCGCCGATCCGTCGCGCGCCAGTACGGCACAGCGCAAGGTGCAGATCACGGTGGATGTCGAGATCCTGGAGCAGTCCACGGGTCGCAGTCTCTGGACTCGCAAGGGACTCATGCGCGATGGCACCTACACCGAGGGTGCGGAGGAGCGCGGACGTAGCGATGCAATCAAGAAAATAGTCAGCGATGTGATAGCCGGAGCCCAATCCCAGTGGTAGCGTCCGCGCGTCGCGGCAGGTCTACACTGGGATGCCTGATGACTCTGCTCATCATCGTGACCATCGGGTACTTCGGGGTGAATATCGGCGAGGTGTACTTCCGCTACTTCTCGTACCAGGATGCCATGAAGCAGGAAGCCCGCTTCGCGGCGCACAAGAGCGACGATGAGATCCTGCAGCGACTGCGGGCGCGAGCCGATTCGCTAGGTCTACCACCCGCCGCTCAGCGAGTGCACATCCGTCGCGCTGGGACGATGATCTTCATCTGGGCCGACTACTTCGAGACACTGGAACTGCCAGGCACGACCCGGGACGTCGAGATGTCGGCTCATGCGGAGCGGGCATTCTGATCGTGCGCTCGCCGTCCGCGAAGGTGATGTCCTGGAGCGACGCCGCTTACTGGCGTGAGGAACTCCCGGGCCGCGTGGTATTCACCAACGGAGTCTTCGACCTCATTCATCCGGGCCACGTCGACGTGCTCGCGGCCGCGCGCGCCTGCGGCGACGCGCTGATCGTGGGTCTCAACAGCGACGCTTCCGTTCGACGCCTGAAGGGGCCGGACCGGCCGGTGCGCAGCGAGAATGAGCGTGCCTATGTCCTCGCCGCGCTCGAATCGGTCGATGCTGTGGTGATATTCACCGAGGATACCCCGCTCGATCTCATCGTCGCCCTTCACCCCGACGTGTTGGTGAAGGGTGGTGACTACACACCGCAAACCGTCGTGGGACGGAGCGAGGTGGAGGCGCGGGGAGGCAGAGTAGTGATCGTCCCGCTGACGCGGGGTCAATCCACCACATCAATCATAGAGAAACTCCGTGACTCACGTTGAGCCAACCGTGCGCTCTGGCCGCGCCAACGACTCTCTCAGGCCGCTGGCATTCGAGCGAGGTGCCGCGCCATACGCGGAGGGCTCCTGTCTCGTGTCGTTCGGCGCGACGCGGGTGTTGTGCACCGCCTCCGTCGAGACCGGTGTGCCGTCCTGGCGCAAGGGCAAGGGAGAGGGCTGGCTCACCGCGGAATACGCGATGCTTCCGCGCGCCACGCTCACCCGCACCCAGCGCGAGCGCAACCACCCCGGTGGCCGCACGCAGGAGATCCAGCGGCTCATCGGCCGCAGCCTGCGCGCCATGCTCGATGACTTCCACTTCGGTGAATTCACCGTTCGTGTGGACTGCGACGTACTCCAGGCGGACGGCGGTACTCGCACCGCATCGGTCACCGGTGCCTGCGTGGCCGTGGTGGACGCCTTCGACTGGCTGGTGGCACGCGGGAGCATCGCCGCCTCTCCGCTCTGCCGCCGCGTGGCCGCGGTGAGCGTGGGGCTCATCGACGGGGAGCCGCGTCTGGACCTCGATTACTCTGAAGACGTACGCGCTGGCGTTGACATGAACGTGGTGATGACCAGCGAGGGGCAGTTCGTGGAAGTGCAGGGAACCGGCGAGCACACCACCTTCGATCGCGCCGCTCTCGATCGGTTGCTCGATCTGGCCGGTTCCGGTATCCGCGAGCTGCTCGAGCGACAACGCGAGGTGCTGGGCAAGTGAGCGCCGCGCCGCTGCCCACCACCATCCTCCTCGCTACCCGCAGCGCCGGGAAGCTGCGTGAGCTGCGCCCGCTCTTCGCGGAGGCGGGAATCGATATCTCGGATCTCCACTCCGCGGGGATAGACGAGCGACCGGAGGAGGAAGGGCTCGAGCGATTCGAAACCTTCGAGGAGAATGCTCTGGCGAAGGCGCGCTACTTCTTTGCCCGCGGAGGAGGAGGACCCGTGGTGGCCGATGACTCCGGGCTCGAAGTCGCGGCGCTCGGGGGGCGCCCGGGTGTGCGCAGCAAGAGATGGAGCAATCGCCCGGATCTGAGAGGACGAGCTCTGGACGCGGCGAACAATGCCAAGCTGCTCGACGAGCTCGAAATCGCGGCGAAGACATCTGGCGCGTCAGAAATCGATCGGCGGGCACGCTACGTCTGCATCGCCGCGTACGTGGACGGGTCCGAGGAGCGGGTGTTTCGCGGGGAGTGCACGGGGCATATCCTGTACGAGCCGCGCGGCTTCGAAGGGTTCGGGTACGACCCATTGTTCGAGCTGGATGAGCTGAAGGTTACCTTCGCCGAGCTGGATCGCGCCGCGAAGGAGCGGGTGAGCCACCGCGGGAGAGCCTTCCGGCAACTAGTGGCCGCGTTGCGTGGTGACAGTTGACCTTGGGGATTGGCCACACTATGTTCGTAGACTGTGCGGGGCGTAGCGTAGCCTGGTATCGCGCCTGCTTTGGGAGCAGGAGGTCACCGGTTCAAATCCGGTCGCCCCGACCTGGCAGGTCATCCCGCGGCTCGAGGATGTGGTTGAAATGCCGGCCTACGAATACGGAAGCGCCAGTAGCTCAGCTGGATAGAGCAACAGCCTTCTAAGCTGTGGGTCGGAGGTTCGAGTCCTCCCTGGCGCGTGGGAAATGGAGTGAATGCGCCCTTAGCTCAATTGGCAGAGCAAATGACTCTTAATCATTAGGTTGTAGGTTCGATTCCTACAGGGCGCACTGATGGGGCGCAACGAACTAGTTCGTTGCGCCCCATGTTTTTTTTCGCTCGGGGTCATCGGCCACCGAGCTATCCCAACACTCGGCGCGAGGTCAGACCATGATGTCGTTCGTTCCATGCCGCTCGGCCGTGCGCCGGGCCCTCGGTGAAGGTGCCACGGCGCTTGCCCTGGCCCTGACGGCGGTGGCACCCACGGTCGTCGCGGCGCAGGAGGCACCGCCGCCCAGCTCGGGCGTGGAGCTCATCCAGCGCATGCATGACCGAGGCGACCAGGGTTGGTTCAGGACGCTGACCTTCGTGCAGCGTACCACGCAGCACCGCCCTGACAGCGCGGACCGCGTCTCGACGTGGTATGAAGCGGTGCTTGCCCCCGACCGGTTGCGCATCGACATGGGCGACCTGGCGGATCGGAATGGGGTCCTGTACACCGCTGACAGCATGTATGTCGTGCGCGGCGGCCTGGTGACGCGCACCTCCGGCGAAGGGAATCCGTTCCTTCCGTTCGTGGTCGGCGTCTACATGCAGCCGGTGGAACGCACGCTGCGGCAGCTCTCCCCGCTCGGGATAGACATGAGCCTGCTCAGGAGCGACGAGTGGCGCGAGCGCCCTGTCTACGTGGTCGGGGCACGTGATGCACGGGACGTCGTTTCTCCACAGTTCTGGGTCGATGCCGAGCGTCTCGCCCTGGTCCGGATGGTGCTCGCGGCGTCGGGCGCCGGAGGTGGGCGGGCATACGACATACATCTCGACGATTACGTGCTCGTCGGGGGTGGTTGGCTCGCGACGAAGGTGGTGATGTACAGCGGGGGGGCTGCACGCCAGACGGAGGAGTACAGCGACTGGCGCGCCGGAGTGGCGCTGCCGGAGGAGTTTTTTGCAGCCGAGTCGTGGACGCGTGTACCGCACTGGGCAGCCGCTCATGAGCGATAGGCGGGAAGGCAGCTGGTGGGGGGTAGGCTGTGGCCTTCCTGGACGGTAGAGCCCGTGTAGGAAGAGCTGGTGCCGTTACAGGGGCTTGGGTGGGGCGAGCAGCAGTAAATATTGTGCGCGATGGCACTTGAAGTGCGGTGTCACCTAGTCTAGAATGTAGAACCTTGCGCTGGCGAGGGTGGTGCAGTTGGCCGGCGCGGGAGTTTTTAGAGATTGTTTCGTTAGGGGCTTGACTGAGCAATCTCGCTGGTGTACAATGGAAGGCTGCCGTGCAAGTGCTGTTGTTGGTCGCGCGGCGGTGTCGGTTCCGGGTTTCGGCCTGGTGAACCGGCCAAGAACGGCGGCGAAGTTGAAAGGTTGCCGGCCTTGACAAAGCACTTGAGACACGCTAGTTTAAATACATGTCGCGCAAGCGACTACGAGCTTTTTGAAAATCGATATGAGAGATTGGATTGTGCGAGGCGAACTCAATGATCCCGGGCTCGTTCAGGGCTTCGGGGGAGAGTTCAGACCTGAACAATTTTAAGTGATTCGGATATCGTCATGCTTCGGTATGGCGACGTTTCGAAGAGCCATTTGAACTTTCTTTGGAGAGTTTGATCCTGGCTCAGGACGAACGCTGGCGGCGTGCTTAACACATGCAAGTCGAGGGGGCTATTGGTTTCGGCCAGTAGTCACCGGCGAACGGGTGCGTAACACGTGAGCGACCTGCCCCACCGGTGGGGGATAGCCGGCCCAACGGCCGGGTAATACCGCATGCGCTCTTTTTGGGGCATCCCGAGAAGAGGAAAGCTCTGGGCAACCAGGGTACCGGGGGAGGGGCTCGCGGCCTATCAGCTAGTTGGAGGGGTAACGGCCCACCAAGGCTACGACGGGTAGCTGGTCTGAGAGGATGGCCAGCCACATTGGGACTGAGATACGGCCCAGACTCCTACGGGAGGCAGCAGTGGGGAATATTGCGCAATGGCCTAAGGGCTGACGCAGCGACGCCGCGTGTGGGAGGACGCCCCT
>DATCXG010000583.1:0-6677 GCA_036565945.1 Gemmatimonadaceae bacterium | reverse complement strand
AGCCGCCTCTTGCAGGCGGCTGCCGATTCACAATTCAACACCTGACTCCGCACTACGGTAGGAGCGGAGCCCATGACATACGCGGCAGGGCCATGAGGGGCGGGTATGGTACTGAAAACCTGGCACAGTCGAGAGTCCCGGCCTATCTTCTGCCTCCCCCATCCCGTCACCTCCTGCCCCCAGAGCCCTGAATTCCATCTCCCGCTTTTCGCCGGTCATTATCGTAGCGGCCCTGCTCAGCACCGCTCCGCTCGGCGCGCAGGTGACAGCGACCACTGGGTTACAGGAGGCGGCGCACCTCGGCGCCCGCGACACAGCAGACCTCGACATTCCGGAGACTGCGCCAGCTGATAGTGTCACACCTGACGAGCGCCACTGGCCTTCGTCCGCGAGCTTCTTCGGGGTCCGTCTGGCCACTGCCCACCACTCGCGGATTCCCAATCGGATAAGCACGCCCATGTACCGCGACCTCTACATCGTGGACCTGCGCGCTGGTTGGACCATGCTCGCTCGGGGCCCGCTATCGGTGGAGTACGTGCCCAGTGTCGTGCCCCTGGTAATAAGTACCGGGAATCCAGAGTACGTGCAGAGCGCCGGGGAATGCCCACCGGAAGACGATGGGTGCGTCGTCCTCTACGAGGGAGGACCGGAGTTCGTCCCCCGCTACCACACCGCTTACGGTTTCGGGCTCTCCCCCGTGGGGTTCCAACTCCGGCTCTTCCGCCAATCGCCGGTCCAGATCCTGGCACACGCGAGCGGCGGCGCTCTCTGGTTCTCGCGCCCGGTGCCCGACCCGGAAGCCACTCGATTCAATTTCACCGCCGAGCTGGGAAGCGCACTCCAGATCCGTCTCCCCGACCACTTCGGTCTCGTCCTCGGCTACACCTGGCACCACACATCCAACGCCGGTACCGGCCACGTGAACCCGGGCCTCAACTCCCGCGTCCTCACCTTCGGCCTCGTAGTCCGCAGCTCGGAGCAGGAGGGGCATAGGTGAGGGGTAGAGCTCCGCGTTACCTGCAGCACAGAGAACTACAGGTAACGCGGAGCTCTACACCGAAACGATCTCTCTCTTCCTAGCGGAAATCAGGATCGACCTCGAGACCCTCCTCACCCGACTCGTCATCTTCGGCTATCTGCGGCGCTAGCTCGGCGGTGCTCGGTGCAATCTCCGGCTGACCGGCCTTCTTGAGGATCGCGTTCAGAGCCGGCAGTCCCGAGCCAAGCGCATCGTGGAGCGCGGAGAGCTGCGTGGTTAGCTGCGCCGCGAGTGTATCGAAGACGGCGTAGCTCTGCTTCGTGGGCCGGGTATCCGCGCTCGATACCACGCCAGCCAGAGCCGCGATCTTGTTGTTCAACCTGATGGGGTAGTTCAGCGGATCCTGCCCACTCCGGTTCTGCGTCTGGTAGATGGCCTTCTCGATCGTGTCGAGCCGCGTCACGAGTTTGGCTGCGACGGACGCGAACGACTTCGGCGCCTTCGGCTTCCGCTCGTCGATCTGGTACTTCACGTTGCGGATCGTCTTCACCGCGTCGTTGGCCGCGCTCAGCTTGTCGTTGATCTTCACCAGCAACGCGAACTGCTCGTCGAAATCCTGCTGCGTAGTGGAGACTCGTGGATCTTTCACGAGCGTGAACTCACGCGTCTGGGTCTGACCATTCACGGTCATGCGCACGGAATACTCGCCCGGCACCGCCAGTGGTCCACGCGTACCGCCGGCCCACATGATCAGGTTCTTGAAGCCACTGGCCTCGGGGTAGCGCAGGTCCCACACGAACCGGTTGAGCCCCGCCTTGTTCGGCACCCGCGCAGGCGCCCCGCCACCCCGGCGCGGGCCGGCCGCGCTGCCCTCCTCGCCCGCGGCCTGGAGCTTCTTTATCGAGTCCGGCGAGAGGCCCGCACCCTTCAGACTATCGGCACGCGCCCTCTTGACGCTGTCGGCCCGCACACTGTCGGCCAGGCCAGCGCTGTCCAACTCGCTCGAGAATTTCCTGATCGACTTCCCGCGAGCGTCGAGGAACTCGAGCGTCACGGGCTGCTTGGCTGTCGCGAGCGTGAAGTACACCACCGCGCCGCTCGGCGGATTCTCGCCCGCCGAGCCTCCGCGTCCACCGAAGCCGCCGCTCCAGCTCACCCGGTACACGTCACGCGGTTCGAAGAGGTGGGCCGGCTCGGCCGCCACCTGACGCGAGAGCTGACGCAGCGCCGAGAGGTCGTCCAGGATCCAGAACGAGCGCCCGTGCGTAGCGGCCACGAGGTCGCCCTGCGTGATGGACAGATCGTGCACCGGCACCAGCGGGAGATTCAACTGGAGCGACTGCCAGTGCGCACCGTCGTCGAAGCTCACCCACACGCCGCGCTCGGTGCCCGCGTAGAGCAGCCCGCGCCGCTCCGGGTCCTCACGGATCACGCGCGTGAAGTCGCCGCGAGTGATGTCCGCATCTATACGCGACCACGTCTTGCCGAAGTCAGTGGTCTTGTAGAGGTACGGCTCGTTGTCGTCGAGCTGGTAACGGTTGGCCGCGATGTATGCGGTGCCCTGCTCGAAGTGCGACGCCTCGATGATCGAGATGCGCGTCCACTCTGGCAGACCCCTGGGCGTGACATTCGTCCAGTGCTCACCACCGTCGCGCGTGAGGTACACCAGCCCATCATCCGAACCCGTCCAGATGGTGCCCTCGGCCAGCGGCGACTCGGCCACCGCGAAGATCGTAGCGTAGTACTCTACCGAGGTCTGGTCCTTGGTGATCGGACCGCCCGATGCGCCGAGCGTGGCCGGATCGTGGCGCGTGAGATCCGGGCTCACCACGTCCCAGCTCTGACCATCGTCCCGCGTGCGGAAGAGCACGTTCGACCCCACGTACAACGTCTTGGGGCCGTGGGGAGAGATGAGAATCGGGAACGTCCACTGGAAGCGATACTTCAGATCCTCAGCGGAGTGACCCATCGGGTTGTCGGGCCAGGGGATGATGTCGCGCTGCTGGCCGTTGATCGTGTTCAGCCGCGAGAGGTAGGCGTAGCTTCCCGCATAGATGATGTTCGTGCTGTCGGGCCGCACCTGGATGTACCCCGACTCACCGCCGCCCACCTCATGCCACTCGGCCATGGTGATCCCGCCCGGCCAGCGGCTCGGACCGCAGAGCGTGGAGTTGTCCTGCTGCGCTCCGCACACCCGGTACGGGAAGTCCGTGGTGGTCGTTACATGGTAGAACTGCGCGGTGGCGAAATCCTGTTCGCTCCACGACTGCCCGGCGTCGAAGGAGACATTCGCGCCACCGTCGTTCCCCTCGATCATGCGCTTCGGGTCGTTCGACGCGATCCAGAGGTCGTGGTTGTCGCCGTGCGGCACGCGAATCGACTTGAACGTCTTGCCACCATCAGTGGACCGCCAGAAGCCAACGTTCAGCACGTAAACCGTGTTGGTATCCTTGGGATCCGCGAAGATGCGCGTGTAGTACCAGGCACGCTGGCGCAGCTTGCGTTCGTCGTTGGTGTGCGTCCAGCTCTTTCCGCCATCGTCGGAGCGGTAGACGCCGCCGGAATCGGACTCGATGAGCGCCCAGAGGCGATTGGAGTTGGCGTTCGATACCGTGATCCCGATGTTGCCCACCAGCCCACGGGGCAGCCCCGGGTTGCGAGTGATCTCCGTCCAGTGTTCGCCGGCATCGGTGCTCTTGAAGATGCCGCTCCCCGCGCCACCGCTCACCAGGAGCCACGGCTTGCGACCAGCCTGCCAGAAGGCGGCGTAGACTGTGTTGGGATCGTTGGGGTCGAGCACCAGATCGGTAATCCCCGTGGAGTCGTTGCGGAAGAGAATCTTCTTCCACGTCTTCCCGCCATCGATCGTCTTGTAAACGCCGCGCTCGGGGTTGGGCGCCCAGACGTGACCCATCGCACCCACGTAGACGACATCCGGGTTGCGCGGATCCACCTTCACTCGCGCGATCTGACGCGTGTCGGCAAGACCCATGTGCGTCCAGGTCTTCCCTCCGTCGGTGGTCTTCCACACGCCATCGCCGTGTGACACGTTGCCGCGGATGTCGTATTCGCCGGTGCCCACGTACACCACATCCGGGTTCGACTCGCTCACCCCGATCGCGCCGATCGTCCCGCCAAAGTACTTGTCGGTAACCGCCTTCCAGTTGTGACCACCGTCGGTGGACTTGAAGACCCCGCCGCCCGTGGTGCCCATCCAGTACTCGTACGGCCGTTGCGCCGAGCCGGCGACAGCCACCGATCGACCACCGCGGTAGGGACCGATCCCGCGCCACTCGAGCGCGGCGAAGAGGGAGGTATCGTACGCGGCACGCGGATTCGCCATCCGGGCCGCGCTCGGGGTCCGGCTCCCGGCACTAGCCTGGGCGAGCACCCGCTGGGGTGTACCGGGCACGCCCAGGATAGCCAGAGCGAGGACCAGGACCCAGGACGCGAGATATCGGATGGCGGCAGGGGCCGTCGAGTGAGACGGAGTGATCGAGTGGTTCGCCATGGCCAATTTGGATGATGAGCGGGACGGTGGGCGGTAGTTCGCGGACCGCGCGGTAAGCTCGTGCTGCTGTATGTATGATAGTGAAGAGGTACTCAATAGATATCTGAACGCCCCGGAATGCCAGGGCGTTGAAACATCGGCGAGTCCTATCGCCCAGTTGAAACATTGGAGAATCCTATAGCTCATCGGCCCGGTGCCCATCTCGCGCTCACGACCACCGCTGGCGTGGCGATTGATGATCCATGCCTGGACCATCAGTCCGTGTTCGGATCATCAGCCCACGCTCGGACCATCGGTCCGTGACTGGGCCACCACTTCCATCCTCGCCACCGGAGCCACCCATGGGCTTTCGCTTCTTTGCCACCGTAGCGGCAGTCGTTGTTGCGGTACTAGCAGTCGCGGCTGCGTGTCGGCCGTCGGAGCGGCGGAATGCGTTGGACGATAGCGCACAGTCAGGCAGGCCTGGGGCGGGGGAGAAACCCGAATCCGCCGAATCGTCCGCCCCGTCACTCCCTGTCGCCACCCCGAAGGGATCGGCGGGCTGGACGCTCGTGAGTACGGTGCGCAGCGGGCTCCAGCATCCCGAATCAGTGCGCTACGATTCCACACTCGACGTCTACTTCATCTCGAACATCAACGGCGACGCGGGCACCGCGGACGGCAACGGGTTCATCAGCCGCGTGAAGCCCGACGGGGCCATGGACTCGCTGCACTTCATCGCCGGTGGCCGCAATGGTGTCACCCTCAACTCCCCACTCGGGCTCGCCATCCTGGGCGACACTCTGTGGGTGGCCGACATCAACACCCTTCGCGCCTTCGACAAGCACACGGGCGCCCATCTGGCGGACGCGGAGCTCGCATCGATGGGAGCGAAGTTCCTCAACGACGTGTGTATCGGACACGACGGCGCCGTGTATGTCACCGATATGGGGCTGGAGCGCGACTCCGCCGGGCAACTGACGCACACGGGCACAGACCACATCTTCCGCGTCGCGGGGCTCCGCGGCGTGGGGCAAGGTTGGAACGCGCGCGATGTAGCGCGCGGGGCGGCGCTCGAGGGTCCCAACGGGATTACCTGGAACCGGCTCCGCGGCCATTACGTAGTGGTACCGTTCCTGGGATCGAAGATCTTCTCGTGGATGCCCGGTGAAGATCCCAGAGTCATCGCCACCGGACCGGGCGCGTTCGACGGAGTAGAAGTGTTGCGTGACGGTCGCGTGCTAGTAACCAGTTGGACCGATTCGAGCCTGATGGAGCTCCGGGGTGATAGCTTGCGCACCGTGATCACCGAATTGCCCCAGCCCGCCGACATCGGATTGGACACCAGGCGCCGCCAGGTAGCGATCCCGCTCTCGGGAAACAACGAGGTAGTGATTTTCACCATTCCGGAAATCACAGCGGGCAGGAAGGTGCCAAGTAAGGTCATGCGGTGACAGAGTTACGCGCGGCGCTAGTCATAGCCGAGCTAGTGCGGCAGGAAGGTACCAGGTACGCTCGGGCCGTGTACGCTCGGGCGGTGACGGAGACTTGACGCGCCCGATCAACAGAGCAACTTCCACACACTCCTTTCATCCCTCCGATTCATCTCCCCCCCGAGGCAGGCCGGGATAGCCGTGTGACTGCGTTCCCCTTTTCGAGGCGCGCCCCGTGAGCTCCTCCCGCTGGCTGCTCGCCATCGCCTCGTTCGCCGCGGCCATTGCCGTGTCGATCTACATCGTGTTCACGAGTTGGCCCAACGGGCACAACGCGGTGAGCGTGTCGGTCAGTACGCACGTGGTGCTGCTGGGCGTAGCGCTTCTGGAGCTCGGCATGCGCGGCGGCAAGGTGGCGCTCAGCGCCGCATCGCTGCGGATCCCGCTGCGTTTCCGCACAGCGCTCCGCGCGAGTGCAGGCGGCGACTTCGGCGCGGCGATCACCCCGGCACGCACAGGCGCCGAGCCCGCACGCTACCTGATCATGAGCGAGGACGGCATCGCCTCGGCGAAAATCATCCTCATAATCTTCGCCGAGCTGTTCCTCGAGATGATCTCGCTCGCGGTGGTAGCGTTGGCCATGTTCCTGATGTTCCGGGACTCCGGCGCGATGATCATGGGGATGGTGGGGCTGGTGGCGATGTACGCGACATTCGTGCTGGGCAGCGGCGCACTGGGGTTCTTCCTCGCGCGGCGAGGCGCCGCCGGCCCCCCG
>DATCXG010000569.1:0-2035 GCA_036565945.1 Gemmatimonadaceae bacterium | reverse complement strand
CGCCGGAGCGGATGGCGTCGTCGAGCTCGTGCGCCTCCTCGATGAGATACGGTCGCAGCGACTCGTGCGTCTGCGCCCGATCCCAGTCGCAGCGCAGGCGCAGATCACGCATCATTTTCAGTGCATCGGCGAGCGTGGCTTTGTCTTGCATAACCCCTCCAGGGCCCGTATAGTATCCGGCTGTGCGATGACCCGTCAATCCGAATGCACCTGACACGCGCCTGGGTCGAGATCGATCTGGGCGCGTTGCGCCGCAATTGGGCCACGATGGCCGTGCGGGGCGTGCCACTGCTTCCCATGGTCAAGGCAGACGCCTACGGCCTCGGTGCGGTACGGGTGGCGCGCGCGCTCGAGCGCCTCGATCCGTGGGGGTACGGCGTGGCCACGGTGTCCGAGGGCGTCGAGCTCCGCGAGAGCGGCATCGAGCGGCCCATCCTGATCTGCACTCCGCTCCTCACGGGCGACCTTGCTGCTGCTTGTCGCGGCCGGCTCACACCGGCGCTCAGCCGCGCCGACGATGTGGCGCGATGGGCCGCGCTTGGTGGAGGAGCGTGGCACCTCTCGGTCGATACGGGCATGAGCCGCGCCGGAGTCCGCTGGGACGATGCTGCGACCCTCCGGGCGTGTACCGCGGAATCGCTCCCCGAAGGTGCGTTCACCCATTTCCACTCTGCAGCGCTGGATGCCGCGTCCATCGCCGAGCAGGAGCGACGTTTCGAAGAGGCGATCTCGCACCTGGATCAACGTCCACCACTACTGCACGCCGAGAACTCGGCCGCACTGGCGCGCGCGGAGCATTCGCGGTGGGATCTGGCACGCCCCGGTGTCTTCCTGTACGGAGTAAACGCCGGCCCCCAGGCTCTGGTGTCGCCCGAGCCCGTGGTGCATCTGCGTGCGCGCGTGGTGGATCTGCGGTTGGTGCTCCCGGGTGAGAGCGTGAGCTACGACGCCACGTACCGGGTGACCGGGGATCGGCCCCGCCGTGTCGCTACGCTCTCGATCGGCTACGCCGACGGCTACCGGCGCGCGCTGGGCAATCGCGGGACCGTGCTGCTGCGCGGTTCCCGGGCGCCGGTGGTCGGACACGTCACCATGGACATGACCAGCATCGATGTGACCGACGTGGAATGCGAGATCGGAGATGTGGCGACATTGATCGGTCGCGATGGCGATCACTTGCTCGATCTGGATACTGTGGGGAACAGCGCCGCCATCTCTCCCTATGAGTTGCTCACGGGGCTGCGAGGCCGCCTCACCCGCGTGTATCTGGGCGAGGAGGGGTGATCTTCGAGGGGTCGCGCCGCTGCGTCGGAGCGCGCGAGGGGCACCGGAACCGCACCGGTGAGGGCACTGTCGACTCCGAAAATCGCTGGGCGGTGGGCTGATCTTCGCCATCCGTGTACATTTCTGCCTGTTCCGGGGCACTGAAACAGTGCCACGGGGTTCTATAGATTCTCACCGTGCTCCTCCCGCATCCAATGAATTCTCCCACTTTCCTCGATCGCTCGTGAAGCTCGGAGTATCCGTGTTGCCTAGATCGTTGCGTGCGTTCGTACTGTCCGCGGGTGCGGCGCTCGCTCTCGCGGGATGCCAGGAGAACCTGGCCGGCGGAGCCGCCTGCCCCGCGCTGTGTCCCGATACTCTGACCATCAAAGACACGGTACTGTTCGCCGCCCAGGCGCTCGATACGGATCTCACGGTCCCTGGGTCCCCGCCGCTCGGCACCGAGTTGGCTCTGCTCGTGGCCAACTACGAGCAGGGTGGCGATCGGCTTGTCACGGGGGTCGTCCTGCGCTTCGATTCACTGCAGCGAGCCATCGTCGATACCACTGGCAAGCCGCCCAGGCCACTGACGAGGATCGATACTGCGGGGGTCTATCTAAACATCATCGCTCCAGAGGCGGGCTACGATTCCACACTCGTGAGGGATTCGGTAGTCACCTTCCTCGTGTACGATGTGGATGCGGACGCTCCTGACCTCGATACCGCCGTTGTTCGCGAGCGGTTCAGCAGCCCGCCGATAGCGTCGCGCGTC